>JBAYZM010000062.1:0-10992 GCA_041672515.1 Arcobacteraceae bacterium | reverse complement strand
CTGTTCCTTTGATGTTATTTCTTGCCGTTGCTTTTAACAATATTTTGCTTAAAATAATTGAAGATGCTTTAATAATTGCACCGACACTGTCCCCTATTTTTAAACCCAAAGACTCTTTTCCACCATTGGTTACCGTTGCACAAATGTGAACCTCTTTTGATACTTCCACTTTGATTTCCGTCATTACTGCACCACTGTTGCACTCTACAATCTTCCCATTGAATTGGTTTCTTGCACTTGTTTTCATTTTATGTCCTTTTTTTTAATTTATTCATATCTATAAAATCTTGTTTCAATTTTCTTTTTTTACCTCCTAATATAAATCTATTTTTTTCACGACAATTTTCTCAAGCCAGCGTATGTGTCTTGGTCCTGTTTTAATATCATCGGTACTAATTAAAGCGATTTTACCCTCACTTGGTTCTAATAATTTTCCATTTTTCTTGTAAAAAACGATTACATTTTCACCATTCTTTGTGTTAAACAGTTCGTTATAAGAAAATATCACTTCATAAGCATCACTGGCGATGACTTGGACATAGATTTTATTGAAATCACTTTTTTTCTCTGTTTGAATCATGGCTTTGTCTAAAATGGTTGTTAATCGAACACCCTCATAACTTTGAACATTTTCTTTGGTTTCGCCACTCATACAAATTACGGGAGTTTCACCTGTTTTTACACCACTTAGTTTTGCAAGTTCCGCTACATTGAGCGTTAATTTGTTGATAACTAAACCCTCAACTAGTACTTGATGGGTTTCATACTGTTTTTCATCTAACTTCTCTTTTGAAAATAAAGAGAGTGCAAGAAATAAAATTAAAACGATTTTATACATTTTTTTTCTCCCAAGAAATCAGTGTCCAATTGATATATTCAGCAAGTTGTTTGTATTGATATGTTGTTTTAAAATACTCTTTTAATATCAGTTCTTCCTCGCTTGAGAGTTCCCCTAAACTCCAAGAGACTTTTTCCACAAACTCTTCAGGTGTACTGCTTTCAAATTTGGTATTTTCACTTTTGATAAAATCTACTTTGGCATAAATTCCCATGCTGTGAAGCACATTGAGCAAATAGATATAATCGGGTCGTGGAAAAACTTCTCTTGGAAGTTGATTTAAAATTTCAGGGTCAATAAATGTTCCTCCCACTTTGGTCGTCAAATAGACTCTTTTATTGGCTTTTGAATGAAGTTTCATAAGCGCTTCTTTAATATCTTTAACCTCCATTGAGCGAGAAGCAACCACAATATCAGCATCGGGTACCTCATCCCAGTTATCTTCCCATGATTTATGAATCGTTGTTACATTGTTAAGATTCTTTTTTTTGCAATTGTTTTTTACATACTCTAACATGCCTAATGAGTAATCAAGGGCATACACTTTTTGCATTTTAGAAGCAATTGCTACAGCAATCGTTCCTGGACCACACCCCACATCTAAAAGTGAAGAAGCCTGAGTAAAATCAATTTGCTCGGTAAAAGTTTTTGTGTAAATACTGTCGTGAACACTGCTGTTCATACTGTGGGCTCGTTTGTCCCAATCATCGCTACTTTTACCCTTAAAAGTCGATAACTCTTTTTGCTCTTTATAAAGTTTGGCAAAATCTAAGCTATCTAAGTTTGTTGGCATTAATCCCATTTTATTCCTTTTTAATATTATTTTGTAGATGGAGTTCCATCATCATTACAAAGAGTTTTTGCTCATTGTAGTCGTTGTTTTTTGCCATACTATTAAGAGTTTCTTGAAAACTTTTGACCTCTATATTAAGTGCTACAAATAACTCTTGAAGTAGGTGTTTATTCAGTTGCAAGTCTTGACACAGTTCATTAAAAGATCGTTGGCTAAGGCTTTCTAAAAGAGTATGATAATCATACTTGTCAGGAGAAGACTCTTTTTGCAAGGCTTCTTTGAACATTTTTATCAACCTTTTTTTTCTGAGCAAGACATGAAGGATAAGTGAAAATACAAAAATGCCCACCCACGTAATATGCCAAAAAAGCGAATTTTTTCCTTTGGTAAGCCCATAGCCACTGATAAAAACCGTCACAAGCAGTATCATACATATGGCTATAATCGTGAGTCTAAAATGAATATTTTTGTTCATTGCGACTTCTTTGTATGCACACAAAACTTTGTTGTGTCCATTTACGATAAAGACAGTTGTAGCAAGATGAAGTATCCGTAGAAACGACACACTCTTCTTCATCTGTATCTAAAATAAACTTCTCACATACCGATTTTTGTGCCATTTCAAAACTCATTTTTCCAAACATAAATTCATTATTTACACTAAACATTTTAAAATACCGCCAATGATTCTTTGCCAAGTGGGCGATAAAAATTTTGTGTATCTTCAACCAAAAGAACTCTTTTGCCCTCTTTTAAAATCCATTTAAGTCCATCATCAAAAGTAATCTTTTTTGAGGCAATGAGCGCTTTTCCATTCACCACTTCAATGCCATCAACAAAACCTTTTACTAAAAGTTCTTCAGGTAATATCACACGTTTATCTAAAGTGATTTTTCCTCGAAGTCTGCCATCATTGCCACTCAAACGAAGTGCCACTCCTGCAAGTGCCCCAATAATTCCATTGCCTTCATTTTTGATTTCTTGTAAAAAAACATTTTGTTCTTTAGCGATACGATACGCTAAATCTTTATTTAACACCTTGTTTTTAGCATCAAAACCATAGTCAATAAGAGTCTTATTCTGGAAAATATCTTTTTCAAAAACCATAGCAACTCCACCCGAAGAAGATGGAGCACTTATATGAGTAATATACTCAAGAATAAATGCTTTAACTTCTTCAAAACTTTGGGGATTAAGTTGGCAAGTAAAACACATAGAACTGTTATGAGAGGTATACGCAATTGACTCATGTAAATAGAGTTGATGCCTTGTTATAGGTGTTGTTTTTGAGTAATTGCTGTTAATATGTTTGGCTATATGTTCACAAATTTCACCCGTTGAAATAAAGTATCCTATCTCATCCGTATCATCTATAGCAATATATGTTTTAAATTTTTCCATACCCAATTCCTAAAATTTATACTCTAAAGAAGCAAAAAACTCTCGCCCTGCCATGGGATATGCCATATCGTATCGAATCAATTCATCGGTGAGATTTTTAACACCAATTTCAGCAGTTAATGATGATGTCGCTTCATAAATTGTTTTTACATCAAATGTTGTCATGGTAGGATTCGTTACATACGTACCATCCAATTTATTCTCATACGCTCCTTTTCTGAATTTCATATTTCCATAAACAGATACACCAGCGCCAAGCTCTTTTTGTGCAAACAAAAAGATTTGATGTCGGGGAACATCAACTATTTTTACACTGTTATCCTCTTTGTTTTTAATGGAGATATAGGTGTAATTCCCCCCTACTTTATACTCATCTTGTATGTAAGCCAAATCAAATTCAACTCCTCGGTGATCAAAGCTTCCTACATTTTGGTTTTGTTTTAGTGCTGGATTTGGGGTATACGTAACACTTTGAATGGCATCATCAACTTGAGTAAAAAATCCCGTTACCCCTCCATCAAAATTATTATAATTCTTTTGATAGCCCAATTCATAGTGGATGGCTGTCTCATTTTCTAATTTTGGATTGGGTGCGGCATTTCCTAATCTTCGAGAATATCGGTCTTTCATTGAGGGCATATAGGTTTTTTGGGAAACACTTCCTCTGACTTTTGAGCTCTCATCTAACGCATAGACCAGTGCTACTTGAGGAGAAAGTGAACTTTGTGTTTCTAGTGCTAACATATCCAAAAAAGCAGTATTGGTATCATAAATCTTATCGGCCTCTTTTCTGTCATAACTCACACCTGCAAGCAGTTCAAGCTTAGGTGTAATGGTATAAATATCTTCAAGACCCAATGATATTGTATGGTCTTCATATTGTTCAGTTAAGGTTTCAATATTTGTGGTTTTACTGATATCGTAACCTTTATGGACATCTTTTTTGTAATTTGCAGCTACTTTTACAAAATTATCTTCTAATTCCACTCCATACTCTAAACGAGTTCCATAACTGTAATCATCATATCTGCTTTTAAAATTTGAACCTGCCCCTGTAAAAGTTGAATAGGTGTTATTGGCATACGAATATAAAGAGTTTTTACTCGTGTCGTAATACGCCAATGCTTTTATGTAACTGTTTTCAAAATTCTTTTGTCCTGCCACAGAAACCGTCTCTTTATCCCAATAGGGCCAATCCCAATATTTTACAGTTGCAAAAGAGGTATCCGTTACAGGAGGTTGCTGTTTGACCCCTTGTTGATTTGAATAACTGATTGCTACTTCACTTTTATCTTCCGTTACATACCCCAACTTTAAACTGGCTTTTTTATCTTCGGTTTCACTTCTAAGACGATCTCCCGATGGTTGTGCTGCTGTTCCTTCATACTCATCACTGATTCTAAAATGGTCTTGTTTAGAATAACTTGCTCCCATTTGAGCGTAAAAACCATTGCTTTGCATGGTTCCTAAATTAATACTTTCGATATGTCTTGCCATTTTGGTATCAGAATCTAAAACAATTTCCCCTTTAACATTTCCTTCAAACTCTTTTGAGGGTTTTCTTGAGACAATATTAACAACACCACCCATGGTATTTCCCCCGTAAGCAACAGAAGAGTATCCTTTTGAAACATCAATTTGTCCTATGTCTGCTGTTAAAAATCGAGCATAATCAAAATTGCCATCATAGGGAACATAAATGGGAATACCATCTATAAAAACCCCGATTCTTTTTGCATCAAACCCTCTGATATAAAGCGTTGATTCTCCTCGACCTCCTTGCATATCTTGACTGATACCACTGAGATTATCCAGTGATTCTTGTACGGTTAATGCATTGTCTCTTGAAACATCACTTGAAGAGATTGTTTGCTCAAACATATTCATTTCATCCAACGTATTGGCTTGTACACTTACTTGTCCTAAATTATAACTCTGCGCCATTGCCACCGAAGCAGCCAATGATAAACACAACACACTTTTTTTCATTCTTTTTCCTTTATAGTTTTGGTTTTATTTTTTCGCTAAATTCTTTGAGCATCTTTTGGGTTAATTTGATATCAGTAGATGCGATTTTGAGTACTAAATGCAGATTCTTTATCCTCCTATTTATGGTTTCAATATGAGTAATACACTCATTAACATTGCCAATGATTCCTGCTTCTATAAACTTTTTCGCATCAAAAAACTCATACCTTTGAGCAAGCAGTTCTTTATAGTTTTGCTCATCAAAAATCGGTTGCTTTTCATTGCGTTGAATGGCTCTCATAGATTTCACAAAATGCTCAGTTGCTGGCAATGCTATACGATATGCTTCTTCTTTGGTTTTTGCCAATGAAAAAATTCTCATAAGAATCGTTTGAGGATAAAATCCTGCAATTGATTTATAGTGTTCTTGTGCCTCTTCGCACTCTTTGAGTGTGGCACCTTGAGAGAACATGAGTCCATAGCCATTTTTTGCGGCAAATTCAATGGTTTCAAACGTGGAAAATGTGGCAACAAAAAAAGGAATTTTATGTTGTATGGGTTTGGGTTGAAGCAATGAATCACAATAAAGCATTCGCTCAATCTTTTGAACAGTGGCAAACATCTCAGCTCTTAGCAAACTTGCCGATTGATTAAAAAACTCCATATCCAATGCAAATCCACCTTTGGCAAAGCCCACATTAATACGACCTTGACTCAAATTATCAAGGGTTGCTATCTCTTCTGCCAATCGAATGGGATGATAAAACGGCGCTAGAAAAGCAGCACTTCCTATACGAATAGTATTTGTTTTAGCCGCCAAATATGACATCATCAAACTTGGATTTGGAATCACACTAAACGCATTAAAATGGTGTTCGGCAAACCAGACTTCATCAAAACCGAGTTTTTCTGCATATATTGCAGTATCTATATCATCGGCAATTGATTGAGAACTATTTTGATGAAAATTCTCTGTAAGTAAAAATATCCCAAGTTTCATTTTTCTTTTCCTTTATTTAATTTTTATTGAGTTGAAATACCACAGGTAAAATGATTGTCATATTATCTTTTGGTGGAATTTCAAAAGGCAAGAGACTCAATAAAGTTTTGATGGCTTGTTTATCTAAACTCTCATGTCCACTTGATTGTTTTATGGCAATTGAGAGTTCATCGATATAGCCATTGTTTAAAATCACAAATTCAATAATACTCTCTCCTTCAAGTTTTAATTTTCTTGCAAGATGTGTATATTTTAGATTGGATTGAATTTTTACTCGTATTTTAGAAAGGTAATTCTCTATTTGTTCATAGGGTTCTTCTTGTGTTTTTTTAATACTGTACGTGCTATTTTCTCGATATTCTTCAACACTTTGTTTTATTCCAAGTGAAGGGTTAGTCTGTGTTTTTAAGACCAATGATGTGCTATTCTTTTTTTCAGAAACGGTTTCATTCATTTTGTGAGGGACAGCTTTTTGTTTAATCTTTTTAGAAATTTGAGGTTCTGGTTTTTCTTGCTGTTTTTCCTCTTGTTTTACTTGCAAAACAGAAGGGTGTTCTTTTTTTACCTCATCCAAAGAGACAAGGTGCATATCACTTGAAAAAACCTCTTTTACGATTACTTTTGACTCTATTTCATAAATTGCATAAGCAAGTGAAGTATGCAAAAGTAGTGTTGCAAATATGGCAATAGATACTCTTTGCTGTGGGCTGTTTTTCATCTTTTCATTTCCGTTTGTATTGAAAATTTTAAAATACTGTTTTGCTTACAAATATCAATGACACTGACGACATTCTCAAATGCTGTTTTGGCATCACTGCGGATAATCACCCCTTGATAATTCAATAGCTCACGTTTAGCAAAAAGTTTTTCGTTGAGCTTTTCAAGCGAAATAGGCAAATCATCAATATAAATTGCCCCCTCTTTATCGATGACTACAAGAAGAGGCTTTTCTTGTTTTAAATTCTCTTCTTGAAAAGACGTTTTTGGCAGGCTTATACTTATTTTCCCTTCTACCATAAACGTCGCTGTTGCCATAAAAATCACCAATATAACAAGGACAATATCAACAAATGGGGTCATATTAATCTCTGATATTGCGTTATCTTCGTAGCCAATATTTGTTTTCATTCTTGATTTGCCTCTATTTCAAGAAGTGTCATTTTGATTTTTCGTACAAAATAGTTATACGCAATAACACAAGGAATCGCTACAAAAAGCCCAGCTGCTGTGGCAACTAACGCTTCTGAAATCCCTCCCATAACCACATTAACTTTAAAATCATTGCCATTGGACAACGCATGAAATGCATTTATAACACCAAGAACCGTTCCAAACAAACCAATAAAAGGGGCATTGTTTCCAAATGTGGCAAGAATACCCAATCGTTTTTCAAGGGCAATTCTTATTTGAATGGGGGTGTGCGTTTTAATTTGATGTTTAATGTTTAGAAAAACAAGTAATCTTTCAATAATAACCCCAAAGGAAACAACACTCATAGCAATCAATATCCATAAAACGGGATCGACTCCAATAAGAACAATAGCCAGTAGTTTTTCACTCAACATCTTTTAATCCTTTATAAAGTGGGGATACAATATTTGTATCCATTCTTTCTCGAAATAATTTCCACATCCACATCGTAAAGTTCTTTGATGTTATGGGTGGTCAATTTTGTATTTATATCACCTACATCTAAAACTTTTCCATCTTTTAACATCATTACTTTATTGGAAGCATATAAGGCATGGTCGGGATAGTGGGTGGTTTTTACAAAAGTGTAACCCTCGACACAAAGCTCTTTTAAAAACTTCAGAAGTTTGAGTTGATTACCATAATCAAGCCCAGTTACTGGCTCATCCATAAAAATGATTTTTGATTCTTGAGTTAAAGCACGAGCTATAAATGCCAACTGCCGTTCTCCTCCACTTATTTGTGAATAGATATTATCTTTGAGGTGTAAAATGCCCACTTTTTCCAAACATTTTATGGCGATATTTTTATCGTATAAAGAGTAGTTGGAAAAAAGTCCAATGTGGGCTAATCTTCCCATTAACACCACATCAAAAACCGTATAATCAAAGGGGATTTGATGAGTTTGTGGAACATAAGAGATAAGTTTTGCTAACTCTTTACGGCTATATTTTGTTATCTCTTTTGAAAGAAGTTTTACACTTCCTGTTGATTTGTATATTCCCAATAATATTTTTAATAAGGTTGTTTTCCCGCAACCATTTTGACCCACCAAAGATAAAACATCTCCTTGATACAGTTCAAAATCCACATTGTGTAATATGGGTTTATCTTGATAGGAAAAAGAGATATTTTTTGCTTCAATTAATTTCATTAAAACCCTCTTTTTGCATTTTTTAAAACCATAATAAAAATAGGTATTCCAATAATGGCGGTTACTATTCCAATGGGTATTTCAAAACTAAGAATTATTCGTGAAGCATTGTCCACGATGAGTAAAAAAATCGCTCCCAACAAAGCACTAATAGGTAAAATAATTTTATTATCTGCACCAAATAAAAGCCTTGCAATATGAGGAATAATTAATCCTATCCAACCAATAATTCCTGCTAAAATAACACTTAAAGCACTTATAAATGTAGCAACAACAATCACTATGATTTTTACTTTAAAAGTGTCCACACCTAAAGCTTTGGCTTCTTCATCGCCTAAACTGAGCGCATTTAAATATTTTGAAAAGAAAAGTAAAATCAAAATTCCACAAAGCATAGGAATGCTCAAATTCCAAACCATAGAAGAAGTACTAAAAGACAAACTTCCCATTAGCCAATAGGTAATTGCAGGAAGTGCATTGTATGGGTCAGCGGTATATTTTACTATGGATAACAAGGCAGAAAATAATGAACTGCTGATAATCCCACCCAAAACCAAAATAATCATATTTTTAGCACTTGAATAAATAAATGAAATACTCAGTGCCAATAAAACCGCCATCATCCCAAAAATAAAAGTTGAAAGATTAATAAAAAACCAACTCCATCCCAAAACCATTCCCAATGCTGCTCCAAATGAAGCTCCCGATAAAACACCTAAAATGCCAGGAGAAACCAAAGGATTGACAAACATTGCTTGAAAGGCTGCTCCTGAAACAGATAAAGTTGCTCCAATAATGACAGCGGCAATTATTCTTGGTAATCGTATTTCAAAAATAACACTTTGTAACATCTCATATTTTTCTACACTAAGATTGGACTCTAATCCCAAAAGTTGCTTTAAAAACATTAAGTACTCTTCAAAACTTATTTCATAATTTCCCACAAAAAGTGAAGTATTTATAAGCGCTATTAAAATCAGCGTTAAAACCATAAAACCTATTTTATTCAAGATTTTTTCCCATAATTTCATTGAGTTGTTCATCGCTTAATGGCATATTTAAAAATAAGCGGTAAAACTCTTTGGCTTCTTTATTCATATCCAGTTGGTACAAATTGGAATGAAAAATGTTTAGTAACCATTTAAGTCCCAGAAGTTTCATAAATGATGGTGGTCTATCAAACCAACTAAATGGACCTTTTGGCAAAAAATAGACTTGTTTGTTTTTTACAGCCGTGATGTATTTCCACTTAGAATCTTTGTAAATATTTTGGAAAAACTCTTTTTCATAAACTAAAATAATTTCGGGGTTATATTGAAGCACTTGTTCAAAATTGATACTTTGTTTTCCAAAAGGATTTGTCTCTTTACATTTATGCACATTGTCTGCGCCTGCTAAAGTTATAAGCTCTGAATGCAAAGAAGTATCACACTCTGTTTCTAAACCATTTTTCCCCTCAGCATAATAAACTTTGGGTTTTTTGTTGGCTTTTAAAGATATTTCTTTGGCTAAATTTAAAACATTTGTTCCATACTCTTGCAACTCTTTTGCTCTTGCTTCTTTATTGACTAATTTACCGATATAAGCAAATGATTCGATAAGTTCTTCAAGGGTATTTGATTTAAGATACACCAAAGGAACATCAATATTGCCTAACGAGGCTTTTATCTTTTCTTCCCCCATTTTTTTAGTAAAATCAGATAACAAAATAAGGTCGGGTTTCACTTGTAAAATCATCTCACTATTAGGGGTTCGTCCTTGCCCAAACCAACCACCCAACACCGGCAAATCCACAATCTTTTTTTCCAAATATTGTGCTTCACCTTGAGTAAAGGGGAAATTCAGCCCCGCAATTTTATCTTTGTCTATGACGTATAAGGAATATAAAAGTATAGGAGTGGAGGCATGTATTTTGGTAATATTCTCTTTAATATCAATCTTATTCCCCAACATATCTTCAAACTCTTTCCCATAACTTAAAGATAAAAAACTTATGAGTAACAATAAAACGTGAATGATTCTTTTCATCTGTTCCCTTTTTTAGATATATATTTTTATATATAACGATAGTCAAATTTTTTTACTCTTGTTAAATAATTTATATGCTGAAATCAACAGTATCCCACCAAGTAGCAGTTCGATATAAACTTCATCAACAACGCCAAAGAGTAAAACACCCAAAAACGCTCCAAGGATTGAACCTATTGCCATAAAAACCATGACCTCTTTGAAACCAAAAATCTCTTTTAGTTTTTCATTTTTGTTGTATTGATATATTCCCATAAGTAATGTAGGCAATGAAATAGCCAAGCTTAATGTTCCTGCTGTTTTGATGTCCATTCCATATAAAAGGATGATAACTGGTATGAGTAATTCTCCTCCCGCAACGCCCAAAAGTGAGCTGATTGCACCTATGGCAATACCTAAAATAAACCCTAAAAACAGTTGTGCATATAAAGGCGGTAAATAACTGTTTTTATACTCAAAAAAGATATGGCTAAGCAATACAAGACTTAAAAAAACAAGTAATATAAATAGGTATTGATTTAATCTGGTTTTATCGATTTTAGAGGCAAAATTTGCGCCCAAATATGCGCCTATTAAACTTCCACTCAAAAGATTGAATACGATATAAAAATTGGTATATA
>JBAYZM010000061.1:0-11070 GCA_041672515.1 Arcobacteraceae bacterium | reverse complement strand
TGAAAATTCTACACGAACACGAAGTGCCTTTGAAATAGCCGCCAAACGTTTGGGAGCTCAAGTAATCTCTTTGGATGTGGGGCAAAGTTCACGAAGTAAAGGTGAAACCATTTTTGATACCATTGCTAACATTGAAGCCATGAAACCAGATGCCTTAACGATTCGGCACAGTGAGTGTGGTTTACCTGGAAGTTTAGTCGAACATGTTACGTGTCCAATTATTAATGCAGGGGATGGAACACACGCTCATCCTACCCAAGCCTTACTGGATTTATTTACGATTTTAGAACACTTTAATTGGGATGCCCAAGGAAAAAAAGTTGCCATTATTGGTGACGTTAAATCTTCACGAGTAGCAGGTTCAAACCGAAGACTACTTCCACGATTTGGGATAGAAGTGGTGTTTGTTGCTCCTGATTGTTTTAAATACGATGAATCAGATGGTTTTAAACAATACACGCATATTAATGAAATTATAGATGAAGTTGATGTGATTATGAGTTTACGAACGCAATTGGAACGACACAATGAAGTCTATTTTGAATCACTCAATGAATACGCAAAAGATTATTGTATTACAAAGGAAATCATAGGTGACCGAGACATTCTTCTTCTTCACCCAGGTCCTGTTAATCGAAATGTGGATATCAGTGATGAGATGTTAAAAGACCCACGATGTAAAGTATTGCAACAAGTTACCAACGGAGTGGCAGTACGAATGGCAATTTTGAAAAAACTATTGGGATAGTTTTGCAAAAAACACTGCAAGAACAACTTAACTATTATGGCTCTTTAAAAGAGCCATTTTTTTTTATGGTATCGTACGATTTAAAACAATTTGAAGTCATACCTCTTAAGAATTTACCTTCGGATATTAAATATGAAATAAACGATAAAGCCAAGGTTTCCAAAGAAAACCTGATATTAGAAAAAAAGCCAATTTCATTTGCGCAATATAAAAAAAAGTTTTTAAGCATACAAGAGCAAATACGTGCGGGCAACAGTTATTTGCTGAATTTAACGGCAAAAACGCCTATAGAAACAGCGTTGAGTTTGGATGAAATTTATGAAAAAGCGTGTTCTAAATTCAAACTGCAATATAAAAATCAATTTGTCTGTTTTTCCCCTGAACGGTTTGTGCAAATAAAAAACAACACCATTGCAACTTTTCCCATGAAAGGCACGATTGATGCCAAAATTAAAAATGCCAAAACCCTGATTTTAAACGATGAAAAAGAGAAAGCTGAGCATGTTATGGTGGTGGATTTATTGCGCAATGATTTATCGATTGTTGCAAAAAAAGTACGTGTAAAGAAGTTTAGATACACAGAATTAGTTCAAGCAGGCAATAAAACATTACTGCAAGTCAGTTCCAAAATAACAGGCACTTTACCTAAAAATTGGCATGCCAATATGGGGGATATTCTTTTAAAACTTTTGCCCGCAGGTTCTATTACTGGAACGCCTAAGAAAAAAACCATTGAAATTTTAGAAGAGATTGAAAACTATAAAAGAGGCTATTACACCGGTATTTTTGGCATTTACGATGGAAAAAATTTGGACAGTTCGGTGATGATTCGTTTTATTGAAAAAACTAAAAAGAACCGATTTTTTTATAAAAGTGGGGGTGGAATTACTTGCGATTCCAATTGTTGGAGTGAATATCAAGAATTAATGGACAAAATCTATATCCCTTCGTAAAGATTTATACTATAATTAAAAGAATATTCAAAGGTGTATCATGCAAAACAATAAACTATTTTTTGAAACCGTTAAATGCGAGGACGGTGCTGCGTATAATTTAGAGTACCATTGCCAACGTATTGCACGAACAATTATGATCAATATTAATTTGCAAGAGTATATTTTACCCATTAACGACGACTTCTTAAAATGCAAGGTTATCTACGACAAATACGGCGTCTTAGATGTTCTGTATGAACCGTATGTCAAACGGCTTATTAAAAGCTTTAAAATTATCCACGACGATACGATTGAATACAAACACAAATACCTCAATCGTGAGGCGATTGAGGTATTGTACGAAAAAAAAGGCAATGCCGATGAAATTATTATTGTCAAAAATGGTTGGATAACCGATACTTCCATTGCCAACATTGCTATTTTTGATGGCAGCAATTGGTTAACACCTTCTGTCCCACTTTTGCGAGGAACTACTCGAGAAAGATTGTTGCACGATAAAGAGTTAATTCAAGCCAATATCAGTGTGGAGATGCTTAAAAATGCCAAAAAGATTGCACTTCTTAATGCCATGATTGGCATGAATGTTTTAGAACACTACTCATTTTTGGAGTAAATGCGCTCCAATAATACTTTCCATTTATCTGTTTTTCCCCAATCAATGCGAGTGGGTTTTCCCAAGCTGTTCTCTTTTAATTCACGAGATTCAAACTCATTAAATGCCACGATAGGAATTAAATCGACTCTTTTCTTTAAGGGTAAAACACGAAAACTCAAATTATCCAACACATAAAATGTTTGAGATACTTCATCATGATAAAGCAATATCATATGGTATGTGGTATGTTCTTTCACTTGCACCACGGCTAAATAGAGTTCCTTTTTGGGAATACCTACTTCTATGAGAGTCAAATATTTTGCAATGGCATAATCTTCACAATCGCCTTTTCCATTGATGATAAACTCTTTTCGTGTTGCCCAATAATCATCGGAATTGTATTTTGTTTCATCATGAATGGGTAAACTTTGATTAAAAAAGAGATTCACTTGAGTCAATTTCTGCATGGTATCAAGCGGTTTAACTTTTTGTCGCATTTCTTCAAATGCTTCAAAGCGATTGAATATAAAACGACTTTGAGGCAACTGTTCAATCTGTTTTCGTTCGTGTGGGCTCAAAATCAGCTCTTTTGAAAGTAATGTGCCACAAAAAAGGAGTATAAGTAAAGTTATGTGTTTCATAAGTTATAATAGCATAAGTAATAATTAAAATAAGGTTATACATGATTACTAAAATAATAAACAATGATGAATATAAAGCCATTTCCAAAAAACAAATTAAAGAAGTTATCGATTTTTTGCTCCACAACAATCAAGAGTTTGCCGTGACTGCCAATGTCAAGGGAATTGTGTTTGAACCGGCTTTACCTGCTTCTATTTTGGATAAACTCTCCACATTTTCTTTATTTGTACTTTCCAATTACACCTATTCAACGATTGAAATCAACGACAACTATTTGATTTTTGAAGCAGGATTTGGTAAAGAGAATTTTGGTTCACACGTTAAAATTCCACTTTTAGCGATTTTCCAAATTATCATTGAAGAGTCAATTTTATACATTAATTCAATTGCAACTTCAGAAAGTTTTGTACAAAAAGAGGAATTGGTGAAAAAATCAATGGATGTGTTTAAAAATAATCCCAAAAATAAGAAACTCATTCACGAGTAAAAGCAGAATTGATGGTTAATGGTATCGACCATTAACCATCAACTAAAAAACAGTCATTAACTCTTAGGTGAAAATGGGAACAAAGCACTTCCCCACGTTAATCCTGCTCCAAAAGCATCAAATAAAACGGTATCGCCTGCTTTAATTCTTCCTTGTTCATAGGCATAATTCATTGCCATTGGAATAGAAGCCGCAGAGGTATTCCCATATTTATCCACAGTAATAACTGTTTGCTCTTGCGATAAACCAAGGGCTTCACCCACAGCTGTAATAATTCGTAAATTGGCTTGATGAGGAATAAAATGGTCAATATCGGTGTTTGTGAGTTTATGTTTTTCAAGCATCACTTTCACATCGGAAGTCAACGTTTTAACAGCAAGTTTGAAAGTTTCATTTCCTTTCATTCTAATACACGCCATTTTATTGTCTAAAATTTCTTGAGAACAAGGGTGTTTGCTTCCCCCACCTTGTGTGATAATGAGGTCGTAATAGTTTCCGTCACTTGAGCAGTTGACATCCACAATGGCTTCGCTAATATTATCGGTGGCTGAAATAATAGCAGCACCCGCACCGTCACCAAAAATAAAACACGTTCCTCGGTCGGTATAATCCAAAATAGAAGTATAGGTTTCCGCTCCGATAATCAAAACATTTTTTTTCATGCCCGATTCTATAAACGCTTTTGCAATATTTAAAGCATATACAAATCCTGTACAAGCAGCACTGATGTCAAATGCCATGAGATTGGGTAAGCCCAATTTTGAAGCCACCAAACATGCCGTTGAAGGCATACATAAATAATCAGGTGTTACGGTTGCACAAATTAATAAGTCAATCTCTTCTTTTTTTATACCTGCTCGTTGTATGGCAACTTCAGCAGCTTTGGCTCCTAAATCAGATGATGCTTCATTTTCTTCAGAGATTCGTCTCTCTTTAATTCCTGTTCTTTTTGTAATCCACTCGTCTGTTGTGTCAATGATTTTTTCAAAATCTTTGTTGGTCATAACTTTAGGAGGAATATACGCACCAATTGATCTAAAAGCTGCATAAGTCATAAAAAATCCTTATTAATTATTTTTATATCGGGCTAATCTTTCTTCGATATTTTGATTCATATTAGAGTTTGCTGCTCTAATGGCTTGAAAGATAGCATTTTTGATTGCTTTATCATTTGATTTTCCATGTGCAATAATAACGGGTGATTGTACTCCCAATAATGGAGCTCCACCGTATTCTGCATAATCAACTCTTACTTTTAAGTTTTTAAATACTTTTCTCATTAGTACTGCACCAGCAATTGAGATAAGTGAACGTTTGAGGTTTTTCTTTAAGATTTTACCAATGGTATCTGCAACACCTTCGGCGGTTTTAAGTAAAATATTACCAATAAATCCATCACATACGACTACATCGACTGTTCCTTTGAAAATATCACTGCCTTCAACGTTTCCAGCAAAATTAGGAAGTTTGGCTTTGGTGATTAATTCATACGCTTCTTTGGTGACTTCATTGCCTTTTGAATCTTCTTCTCCATTGCTAAGAAGTCCAATAATTGGGTCATCAAGTTCTAAAACGTATTGGGCATATGCTTGTCCCATAATGGCAAATTCAAATAAATTTTTAGCATCGCAATCTACATTTGCACCCACATCAAGTACCAAAGTATTTTGGTTTTCACTTGTTGGCATAAGCGTAGCAATCGCAGGTCTTGTCACTCCTTTGATTCGTCCAATTCTTAATGTTGCCAATGACATTGAAGCTCCCGAATGTCCAGCAGAAACTACGGCATCAGCTAATCCCTCTTTTACAAGTTCAACGGCTTTATAAATCGTGCTTTCTTTTCGTTTTAGGGCATCGGTTGCACTGTCGTGCATGGATATTACATCGTTTGTATCAAGGATTTCAACTCTGTCATCAAGGAATCGGGGGATTAAAGGGAGTAAAACATCTCTTTTTCCAACTGCTATAGCTGTAAAATTGTTGTTTTGTCGTAAAGCGGCAACTAAGCCTTCCATAATAGGTACGGGACCAAAGTCCCCACCCATAGCATCAACGGCTATTCTCACCATTAGTTTTTATATTCACCAGTATTTGGGTTTACCATGTGAGGCATTTTCCAAGTTCCATCACTATCTTTTACAGGTTTTTTTAATGTAATTTTATAGTGTGTTCTTCTTTTTGCGCTTCGAGTATGACTCACTCTTCTTTTAGGTACTGCCATGTTATTCTCCTTATTTAAAATTCTTTTTCAAATACTTCGTCAGTATTTGCACATTCTTTACAAAAGTGATATTCACTTTGTATAGAAGCTACTTCATTTTGAATTATTTCATCAAAATCTATAATGCCATTGTCTATTTCAATAACTAATTCATCTGATTCTTTATCGAAAATCCCATCGCTTAACAAAAAGTCAAGCTCTTCATTAAGTTCTAAATCTTCGCTAACTCCGCATCGGCAACACTCAATTTGAGTTGTACCACTTAAGTTCGCTTCAATTTTTACTAAAGATGGCGACATTTTACAAAAATTACCCTCTAACTTTACTGAATTAAATTCAGTTTGGAACTCTTTTGGAGTTTGAGGGACTTTTTTAAACTCTATTTTCATAGGTGGGTATTAGCAAATTTCTCTGTCTGAAAAGAAAAATTTAATTTCGTTGGCTGCATTTTCTAATGAATCTGAACCATGTACCGCGTTAGCATCAATTGAATCTGCAAAATCCGCTCTGATTGTTCCAGCAGCAGCTTCTTTAGGATTCGTTGCACCCATTAAATCTCTGTTGATAGCCATTGCATTTTCACCTTCTAAAACTGAAACAACAACAGGTCCAGAAATCATAAATGCAACCAATTCACCGTAAAATGGTCTGTGTGCATGAACTGCATAAAAAGCTTCTGCATCTGCTTGGCTTAATTGCATTTTTCGTGTTGCTGCAATTCTTAATCCAGCAGATTCAAATCTGTCTAAGATTTTTCCTACGACATTTTTAGCAACGGCATCAGGCTTGATGATTGATAATGTTTGTTCCATACTTTATTTTCCTAAGTTAAATTTTGAGTCGCGGATTATACCTAAAAAAATGAAAAAAGGCAAGTAGCCTAAAACTACTTGCCTTTTTTACAAAATAAAACTAAAAATTAGTCTTCAACGCAAGGTTGACCAGCAACGGCACCTTCTGTACTTGGGTTTGCACCCCATACGATACATCCTTCAGTAGGACATGCCTCAGCACAGGCTGGTGAATCATTGTGCCCAATACACTCTACACATTTGTCTTCAAAAACATAGTAAATATCTTCACCTGTTGGGTTTTCATCATTATCTACAATTGCTTCAGTTGGACACTCGT
Organism: Arcobacteraceae bacterium; assembly: GCA_041672515.1. GTDB lineage: Bacteria > Campylobacterota > Campylobacteria > Campylobacterales > Arcobacteraceae > Marinarcus. The sequence continues at coordinate 4,290 of JBAYZM010000061.1, read as the reverse complement.
CTAAACATGCATCACAGCTAATACAAATGTCTGTAATTACTACTGCCATATTTTCTCCTTAGATTAATTAGCCAAAACTTTAACACACAAAAAATAAATCTTTGTTTAAATTTTTAGAACAGCCAATAAGCCTAAAATATTTGTTACTTTATAGAGGATAAATATTTTCCTAAAATAAATATTTTCTTAATTAATAAAACTGATAATATAAGGTTTAGTTTTTTTAAAGTAAATAAGATACAATTTCACTCAATTTAATTTAAAAAGAAAGAGGAAATGATATGTTAGTAACAAAAAAAGCTCCAGATTTTACAGCAACAGCTGTACTTGCAGATGGTTCAATTGCAGAAGATTTTAATTTATATGAAAATATTGGTCAAAAGGGAGCAGTGCTTTTCTTTTATCCATTAGACTTTACATTTGTTTGTCCATCAGAAATTATTGCATTTTCAAAAAGAATTGATGATTTCACATCAAGAGGTATCAGTGTAATTGGTGTTTCTGTTGATTCACAATTCTCACACTTCGCATGGAGAGAAACTGCCGTTGAAAATGGTGGAATTGGAAGAGTTAAATACCCATTAGTTGCAGACTTAAGCAAACAAATTTCTAAAGATTACGATGTATTATTTGGAGATTCAGTGGCACTCAGAGGGTCATTTTTAATTGACAAAGATGGAACAGTAAGACACGCTGTAATCAACGACTTACCACTTGGAAGAAACATCGACGAAATGATCAGAATGGTAGATACAATGTTATTTACAAATGAGCATGGAGAAGTGTGTCCTGCAGGTTGGCAAAAAGGTGATGAAGGTATGAAAGCAGACACTAAAGGTGTTGCTGAATATTTAGCAAAAAATGAGGGTAAATTATAATATCTTTATTATTATAATGTATAAAAGGTACCAACTTTTGGTACCTTTTTTTTTCGATTTTATTATTTAAATTTCAATTTATTTGACAAATTTAAAAATAAAGACTAAAATTCCACCATCACAATTAATTCCAAAATTAACTACGTCAAATAACTACTTGATTATAGTAAATCTAAAAAAGGTTAAACAAACTTATGGAAGAGTCAAAAACTCAAACGAAACAGACAAAAACGGCTTCTCGGGCTACTGGAAGTTGTAAGACAAGTAAAGCAAGAACACACATACCCGTAGAGGGATATACGATTGAAAAGCTAAGAGAATACCCTTTAGAAGAACTTTTAAATATCGCCAAAGAACTCGATGTAGAAAATCCGCAAGAACTTAAACGACAAGAATTGATGTTTTCCATTTTAAAATCACAAATTGATGCCGGTGGATTTATTCTTTTTACGGGTATTTTAGAAATCAAAGACGGTGGATTTGGATTTTTACGTGCAATGGATGGAAACTTTTCCGATACGTCCAATGATTCGTATGTAAGTGCAACACAAATTAAAAAATTTGCACTACGAACGGGAGATATCGTCACAGGGCAAGTGCGACCGCCCAACAAGGACAGTGAAAAATATTATGCCCTTCTAAAAATAGAAGCCATCAATTATCTGCCTATCCACGAATCTAAAAACCGACCTTTATTTGACAACTTAACCCCACTTTATGCCACTGAAAAATTTAAATTTGAATACGAATCTACTCGAATGACGGGAAGAATTTTAGATTTGTTTTCACCCATGGGAAAAGGTCAAAGAAGTTTGATTGTAGCACCTCCTAAAACAGGAAAAACCGAATTACTCAAAGAGTTAGCCCACGGAATCTCACGAAATCACCCCGAAACACACTTAATGGTACTGTTAATTGATGAACGACCCGAAGAGGTTACGGATATGCAACGAAGTGTAAAAGGTGAAGTCTACAGCTCAACGTTTGACTTACCTGCTCATAATCACGTTCGAGTAGCTGAAATCGTCATAGAAAAAGCCAAACGACTCGTAGAGATGAAAAAAGATGTTGTGATTTTACTTGACTCTATTACGCGACTCGCTCGAGCTTATAACACCGTAACACCAAGCAGCGGAAAAGTATTAAGTGGTGGAGTTGATGCCAATGCCTTACACAAACCCAAACGATTTTTTGGAGCAGCCAGAAACATAGAAGAGGGTGGAAGCTTAAGTATTATTTCAACTGCTCTTGTTGATACGGGTTCAAAAATGGATGAAGTGATTTTTGAAGAGTTCAAAGGAACAGGAAACTCAGAAGTAGTCTTAAGCAGAAATGCCTCTAACAAACGAGTATACCCTGCATTTGATATTGTCAAATCAGGAACACGAAAAGAAGAGTTACTCTTAACTCCCGATATTTTACAAAAAACATGGATTTTGCGAAATGCCATTTCAAGTATGGATGAAGTCGAAGCGTTGAAATTCTTGTACTCTAAAATGCAAAAAACAAAAGATAATGACGAGTTTTTTGCTTCAATGAATGAGTAAAAGGCTTGATTTATCAAGCTCTTTTGCTCTCACTCTTCGTTGAATAAAATTTTTTATTCACTCATTTACTCTATGTAAACTCCCTCACAAAAAATCCTATTCGCCTTGATTGAAAACAAAATATCTTAATAACTCAAGCCTTTTAAATAAATTTTATATTTACTAAGTTAGAATACAAAAAAATAAGGGAAGAAAGATGAGTGATAGTTTTTTAAGACAACGTCGTAATTTAATGGTTATGAGTATCATAGTTTTTGTTATGTCTTTTGGTGCAATTGAGCTAGATAAACATGCATCTATAATAGGAATTCAATTTATAATTACTAATCCTTTAATTATTTATATTACAATATTTTTTATGTATATATATTTTTTTATAAGATATATACAATATTATTTTGAATTAGAGCCAGAATATAAAGACTATCGTTTTTATTTAATGCGTTGGGGCGGATATACAGAACATATCTTTTATGGTAATAAGTTTATTATATGCTTAAAAGTGTTTTATTATACTTTTATATTTATTATTGAAAATTTATTATCATTAACTAATTTTATTTTTCATAGTTTGGTTAGAAAGGATTTTAGTGAAACTTTTTTTCCTATAGTATTGGCAGTTTTAGTGAGTATATTATCTTGGAACTCTGAATTTATAAAGAGTAAGAAGGAGAATACATCAAAAGTTTTTTTGGAGTTTTATGACAAATCAGTAGAAATGACATATTGTGAAGTTAAAAATTATATTGATGAAAGAATATCAAATGCTAAAAAAGATATAAATTAGTATTACCGAGATATTATGGATGAAGATTCGGTATTGATAAAGTAGCTATATTAAAACTCTAAATTTTTATAGATTATTTTTGAAGTTTTCTTAAATACTCTTCCGTCTCTTTAATATGTTCTTCAGTAGCTAAACCCAAATGAATCAAATTTAAAAGTTCAGCTTCGGTTTTATCCAAGTTAGCTTGATTGAGTTGTTTCATTGTTCCTAAGTGTTTTTCAACTTCAAGTCCTAGAGTGATTAATTTAATCAGTTCTGGTTTGGTTGTTTCCCAGTTTTTTATGGTTTTTGGGTCAACATTAATGCGTTGTGCTAACTCTTTTTTTGTCATTTTAAAAATTCCTCTATAAAATACTTGACAAAATAGAAATAATTTCCTATAATTTTAAAAAAGGAAATAATTACTGTTTTGAAAATCAAATTTATTGATATTATGGAAAAAATTAATATGGGAACAATTACCAACATGTATCATATACAACTGTGCTGAACATGAAAAAAGCAGAGCTTTTTTAAATACTTTGTTGAACAAATATAAAAGTGTTGATAATCTTCTGATATTAAAATAATTAACTAAGTATCGCAAAAAAATGATTAAAATAATATATTTTATTCTTTCAAAAAGGACAAAAATGGAATATTTGTTACTCATCGTTCTCAATGGCATTGTTTTTTATTATGTTTTTAAAGAACTCCAAAAAATCCGCTATAAGTTTTTAAATAAGCGACATCTGAATTATTTGGAAGAACACAACTTTATGAAACTCAAAAATGATTTGTATGTCATTGCAACTTTGGGAAGCAGTTTGTTGTTGCATAAAGAGTTACACTGTTTAGATGAAAAAACGGTCAATGATTTTTTAAGTGATATTACTAAGCGAACTCAAACCGTAGAGTTTGAAATCAATAGGCTAGAAAATATGTTTTTAAAACCCATAAATCAAAAAGTCAATTGAACTTTTAATTTCCTCTTTGTGCATTTGTAAATCAGTCACTTTGTTTTGTAAGTCAATTATGGGTATTGACCCCATTTGTGCCGTAAACAAATAAACCGTTTGTTTATTGATGATGAACTCTT
>JBAYZM010000060.1:0-11211 GCA_041672515.1 Arcobacteraceae bacterium | reverse complement strand
CTTCTCATCGTTCCTCTGAAATTGGACGGGAATTATAGACAAATTCTCTCCTCTTGTCAAGGGTTTTTTATTAATTGTGGCTTAAATTTTTGATTTTTTTTCAAGTACCTAAAAATAGGTATTTGGGTAAATACTTAAATGGCTTTTTTGAAGGGTTTTAATAAAATTAAAAGTTTTGGAAGCAACAATAGGTCTGCTAACAATACTATTATCATGACTAAAACAGTTAATAAACCAAAATGAATGGTTGGTATAAAATTGGAAACAACTAAAATTGAAAATCCTAAAATAATAACCAACGATGTGTAATACATGGCATAACCAATACTTTCATGCGATTCTTTCATGGCAGTAATATAATCACCGCATTTATGAAACTCTTTTTCAAATCTGTGAATATAATGAATCGTATCATCGACAGCAATTCCCATACATATTGCAGCAATGGTTATGGTCATAATATTTAAAGGAATATTAGCAATGCCCATTAATCCAAATACTGCACTTACAGGAATAATATTGACAATTAATGCAATTAAACTAAGTTTTATTGTTTTAAACAAAATCATAAACATTGCAAATAAAATTGCCAGTGTAATTCCCAATGTGGCTATTTGTGAATTAAATAACGATTGAAGCATACTGTTATAAAGAACCATCAGATTAGTGATATTAATTTCCACTTCATCATTTTTTAAAAGAACAGCCAAATCTGATTTTATCGTATTAAGTAGTTCATTTCGTCTTAATTCATCGTTGGAATCAATAATTCGTGTAGTAATTCTGGCTTGATTATGTTCAATATTAATATAGGGTGATAAAATGATTTTTTTATGTTCATCAGGAAGTTTAGTGTAAATTAAAGCTAAAAGAATGCTGTCTAACTCTTTGTTATTATTTAACTCTTTTCCCAATTTTAATAATGTTGCCAACGATTGTACATTACCTATTTCTTCAACTGACAATAAATAGTTATGAGCTTTCATAATGGTATTCATTTTGTCTTGCGTAAACCAATATTCAGGATTATCTTCTCGTTCTATAAATTCAGACTCAAAAGAATCGGCAAATTCATCACTCTTCTTTAAAGCCACTTCCTCATTTTGAGTTTTCTTAAAATCAATGATAATATCTAAAGGTGTTGTTCCTCCTAATTTTTGATCAATAACTTCCATGCCTTGATAAATAGGTGTTGTTTGTTTAAAATAACTGATAAAACTGTTCTCAACCACTAATTTTGATGCGGCCCAAACTGAAATAACCAAGACCAAAATACTGACCAAAATAATGCTTTTCCCATATTTAAGAACACTGTTGGAACACAATTGTGTCATGGAAAAAAAGTGTTTGGCACTGTACGGGTTGATTTTGGATTTTGGAAGTAACATGACTAAGGCTGGAAAAACTAAAAAGGCAATCAACAGTGAAATGGCAATTCCCATACTCATCATTAACCCTAAATTGATAACCGGCTTAATATTAGAAACAATTAAAGAAGAAAAACCGGCAATTGTCGTAATGATGGCAAAAAAAGAGGGTTGTAGTTTTAATAAAATGGTCTCTAATACCAACTCTTTTTGCGTTGCATTCTGGTTAATTTGATTCCGTTCATTGTATTGCACAATTAAATGCAATACAATTGAAATAGTAATAATGAGTTGTAAAGAGATGAAATTTGAGGAAATAACGGTTACGGGCCAATCAAAAATGCCTAAAATCCCAACCGTAGCAATAACACTTAACGTACAAATAAAAATAGGAATAAGAATCCATTTTAACTCTTTAAAAATAATCCATAAGATGAATATCATAATCCCAAAAAGAGTGCTTCCGTAAATAACAACATCATTTTTAACGTACGAAATAATATCATCGACTATCATATTCACGCCACCTAAAAACAACTCTCCATCGTTTTTATATCGCTCCATAACAGCACGAATCTCTTCAATATTTTGATGTTCTATCGCACGTTGTTCATCTTTATGGCGTTTGTACTCAAGGTGTACATTTTCTAACTGTTTTAATTCTTCTTGCGTTATGGTCTTATTTTGTTGTTTTAAAAGTAACTCTTCTTTGAGGGAAATCAGTTCAAAATAGTTTTCATCGCGTATTAAATTAACAATAATTGAGGTGGTCTTAAAGTCATTACTCACCAAAGCATTTTGATATAAAGGTGAAGTTAAAAACTCATTTTTAACCAACTCTTTATTGGGATTTGAATTCCCAAGTGTAGGGACATTGCCGACTAAATCTTTTAAATCTTTGGGAGGACTTAACAACAATGGAACCGTTAAAATAGAAGTAACACCTTGGACTCGTGGTAATTTTTCCAAATCTGATGAGAGTTTTGCAATGGTCGTTAAGTTTTTTTCGGAGAGTAAATCATCTTTAACGCTGAAAGCAATAAGTAAAAAATCGTTATTTCCATACCGTTTATTAATCAGTCGATTGTATTGTAAGTCTTTATCGTGTTCTAAAAGCAAGGTATCCGCAGACGCATCCACTTCAACCTTGTACGCATTTATTCCTAAAAGAAAAACAGCTAAAAGCGTTACAAAAAGTACTTTTTTAGGATAGCTTAAAACAATATTTTCGTAAAATCGTTTTAGCATTCCACTACTTTGTTACGGCTTCAACTTTATTTAATTTCTCAATTAAACTGGCAAAAGAATCTTTTTGTAAAACGCCTACAAATTGGTTTCTGTAGGTTTGAATAATACTGATACCTAAAATATCAACATCGTAAATCAACCAATTATTTTCAGGATTTTTATACAACTTATAGATAACTTCATAGGTCTCTTTTCCCCCAATAATGTGCATGGGTATTTGTATTCTGTTGTCATTGAGTTTATTTAACTCTTTAACAATGATTGTCTCGTTGGTGTATAAATAGAGTTTATCGATATAAGCCGTTTTCAATCTTTTTTCAAAATTTGTTGCAAATTCTACTTTTTGTTCTTGGCTTAAAAGTTTCCATTGATTGCCCAAACTCAGTTGAGACATTAAATTGTAATCAAACATCGAATCAAATAAAACAAAAATCTCTTTCTCTTTGGCTTTTATATCCAATGTTTTATTTTGAAGAACCGTGGTTGCTTTATCAATTTTTTCTTTCATCACATCATACAGTTTATCTTCTTGCACGGCATATGCTATATTACATGCCATCAAACAGGCAACTATCACTTTTAAAAATCTATGATTTAAATTTCGTATCATTTTATATTATTCCTCAATCAGCTTTTTTCTTCGTTGTTCGTAAATATCTCGCAAAAATGGATACAAGTCTACGGCTTCTTTTTTTAAGTTCTCATAATTACTTGGATTAAACGATTGTTCATTAATCGTATCCAAGGTTCGGTATCCAATTTCTTGCATAATATTATCAGGAATTTGATACGGTTCATACGCAACCGCTGTGGACAAAGGATTCGCCAAAGAATCCGTTGCAAACCCCAAAATATCTCTGGCATTAGAAGGTCCTAAAAAAGGGATAACAATGTGAAAACCACTTCCTACACCATAATGCCCTAAGGTTTGACCAAAATCTTCTTTGTGGGCTTTTAAATTAAAATCTTTCCCTAAATCCATAATTCCTAAAAGTCCAAAAGTTGAGTTAATCACAAATCGTCCCAGCTCTTCACCGGCATTTGCCATTTTAAACTGTAAAAAGTTATTGATAAATCGAATCGGAAATAAAAGATTATCAAAAACATTTGAAATACCCGTTCGTACATTTTTATGAACAACATCGGCATAGGTTTTAGCCACAGGTGTCATTACATTCATATAAAAAGCATCATTAAATGTTGTCATTGCTTGATTATACCCACTTAACGGGTCATACACTTTTTCGGTGTCGGTAAACTCACTGCTAAAATCTGCATTTAAGTCGTCATTTAACACACTCACCGATGTCGCATGGAGGCCGGTTGACAGTAATACTAAAGCAACTGCTATGGTCATTAATAATTTTTTCATTCAATCAATACTTTACTTTTTTGGGAATTTAATTTCGCTATAGTAGATAAACTTTGATTATACTTTGATTAAAAGGAGAATAATATTGTGACTATTAACTCACAAAATGCATAGTACCTACTAAAATGAGCAATAATGAAACACTTTATGGGCACTATAAATTAAGAATAAAGAAAAATATTGAGCTAGAATATCCCTATTAAAATAAAAGGATATTCTCATGCGTAAAATCAAAAAGGTACTTATTGCAAATCGTGGTGAAATTGCATTGCGAATTATACGAGCGTGTAAAGAACTTGATATTCAAAGTGTGGCTATTTGTTCAGAAGTCGATGTGGATGGTGTTTGGATAAAAAAAGCCGATGAGTGTTACCCTATTATGGGAGATCCCATGCAAGCCTATTTGAATTTTGAACCCATTATTTCTTTGGCTAAAAAAGCTTCATGCGATGCTATTCACCCAGGATATGGATTTTTATCTGAAAATGCCCAATTTGCACAAGCTTGTGCGGACAATGACATTATTTTTATTGGTCCAAAACCTGAACACATTGCCCTATTTGGTGATAAAATGGCTTCAAAAGTAGCCATGAAAGCTGTTGGTGTGCCAGTACTAGAAGGAACCGATGAGCCAATAATTAATAAAAAAGAAGGCGCTAAAATTGCCAGTGAGATTGGCTTTCCTGTTATTATCAAAGCTGCTTTTGGTGGAGGAGGAAGAGGAATGAGAATTGTAAGAAAAGAGAGTGAATTTGATTCTCTTTTTGATGCTGCCACACAAGAAGCTGTTAAATATTTTGGAAAAGGTGAAGTATTTATTGAAAAATATGTTGAAAATCCGCGCCACATTGAAGTCCAAATTATGGCGGACAAATACGGAAATGTTCTTCATTTAGGAGAAAGAGATTGTTCTATTCAAAGACGTCATCAAAAAGTCATTGAAATTGCTCCATCCCCAAGACTCAATAAAGAAGTACGAAAAGAGTTATTTCGTATTTCAACCAAAGCAATGTTCAAATTGGGCTATGAAAGTGTGGGTACGATTGAATTTTTAGTCGATGAAAATGACAATATTTTCTTTATTGAAATGAACACACGAGTCCAAGTAGAACACCCTGTTACTGAAATTATTACAGGAATTGATATTATCCAAAGAATGATAGAAATCGCAGAGGGGGATAAATTGCACTTTTTACAAGAAGAGATACAATTTCGTGGTTATGCCATTGAATTTAGAATCAATGCTGAAAATCCCAATAATAATTTTATGCCTACTTCTGGAACTATTACCCACTATTTAACCCCTGGAGGTCCTGGAGTAAGACTGGATACATCAGCTTATTCGGGATATAAAATTGTGCCAAATTATGACTCGATGATTGGAAAACTAATTGTTTGGGCATTGGATTGGGAAGGGGCTGTTAAAAAAGCTTACCGTGCATTAGATGAGTACTATATAGAAGGATTCCCTACTAATATTCCTCTGCACAGAGCTATAGTAAAAGATCAAGATTTTATTGAAGGAAAACTCACGACCAACTATCTTGATAAAAAAATGGATCAATTTAACCTAAACAGTGAAAAATGTGCCCAAGCCGAAGAAGCAAAAATGGCAGGGATTAAAAACTTTATTGAAAAATTAAAGCTCAATAAAATTAACGCTCGACACTAAAATGACGTTTTATTTCATTGTCAATCTGAACCATTTTTGATTGACAATGAGCCATCCAAAGGTTCCAAAGCTATGAGAATATAGGCTCCCATGGATATTTTATATACTTTTTGTTATAATCCAAGCCGTTTTATAACCAATAATACACTACTTTATACAAGGGCCTTATATGAGATTTCTAATCCTATTTATCTGTTTTATGATTATTCCCACCCTCCTTCTTTCCAATGAAAAAGATGTTTTTAAAAAACTGGAAAAAGATTTAGATTCTGTTATTATCAAAGATTTAAATAAAAAAAAGTTACTCTTTAGCAAAGATGAAAACCAAATACTGAGACCTGCGAGTTTAACCAAAATAATGACCTCTATGCTTGCCATTGAAAGTGGAAAGATGAACAGTGTGGTAACCATCACTCCCGAAATGAAAAAAGTTGAACCTACCGTGTCAAATTTTAAAGTAGGAGAAACCTTTTATTTAAAAGATTTAGTGCATGCGGCTTTGATAAAATCTTCCAATGATGCGGCTAATGCTATTGCTATTTATTTAGGAAAAGGGAATAAACAAAACTTTATTACATTGATGAATGCTAAAGCCAAAAAAATTGGAATGAAAAAAACCAATTTTACCAACCCTTGCGGATTTGATATTGGCGATCATCGAAGTACTGCTAAAGATTTATTAACTCTAACAGAATACGCCATTAAAAGTACTACCTTTAACGCCATTGTGAAACTGGACAAATATTCATTTAAAGCACTTAATACCAACAGAAAATATGTGGTCAGTTCAAGTAATAAATTGTTAAAAGACCAACCTTATATTGTGGGTGTCAAAACAGGTTATACCAACAAAGCAGGTGCATGTTACATAGCCAGAGCCAAAAAAGGGAATAAAGATATTGTGATGGTTATGTTAAATGCCAAAAATCGTTGGGTGAATGCAAAAGAAACCTTAGATTCCATTATCAACTAAATTTGAGTTACTTCTTCTGCGATGTAACTTAAAATGTAACTAAAACTCCAATATTTAGTTACATTCTGTTATAACTTGGATTAATTTAGCATAAAAAAGCTTTTAAACAGTTGATTTGATGGGCTTTGTTGAATTTTATTAGATTATAGGTTGGAGGAGCCACTCGGAGTCGAACCGAGGATCAAGGATTTGCAATCCAATGCATTAGCCACTTTGCTATGGCTCCAAAGAAATCATTTTAACAATACAATAAAATGATTGAAAAAGTTAATGGCAGAGAGCGGGGGATTCGAACCCCCGGAGGCGTTAACCTCGCCGGTTTTCAAAACCGGTCCATTCGACCAACTCTGGCAGCTCTCTACATTAATTATAAGTGGTGCGAATGGTGAGAATCGAACTCACACTCCCAAACGGGAACGGGATTTTAAGTCCCGCGCGTCTACCAGTTCCGCCACACTCGCACATCATTCAAAGAAGTACATCTTAAAATGGAGTGGAATTATAATTAAAAAAATTTTATTTGTCAAGACTTTTAATAAAAATTTTTTCTTTTTTTGATATAATCATTGAAAATTAATCAACTTAAGGATTTTTAATGCGAAGTGATGAAGTAAAAAGAGGATTTGACCGAACTCCTCATCGATCATTGTTAAGAGCTACAGGACTAAAAGATGCGGATTTTGAGAAACCATTTATTGGCGTTGCCAACTCATTTATTGAAATTATTCCCGGGCATTTTTTCTTAGATAAAGTCTCTGCTATTATCAAAGAAGAAATTAGAGCCAATGGTTGTGTTCCTTTTGAGTTTAACACCATTGGTGTAGATGATGGTATTGCCATGGGGCACGATGGAATGCTTTTTTCACTTCCAAGCCGAGAAATTATTGCCAATTCCATTGAAACTGTTATGAATGCTCATAAGCTAGATGCCATGATTGCCATTCCAAACTGCGATAAAATTGTTCCTGGTATGATTATGGGAGCATTACGAGTCGATGTTCCAACCATTTTTGTCAGTGGGGGTCCTATGCAAAAAGGGCATACCAAAGATGGAACGCCTATTGATTTAGCCACTGCATTTGAAGCCGTGGGGAAACATGAAACAGGGCAAATGAGCGATGAAGAGTTAAAAGATATTGAGTGTAATGCCTGTCCAAGTGGTGGGTCATGTTCGGGGATGTTTACAGCAAACTCTATGAATACGCTTATGGAAGCCATGGGAATTGCATTACCTGGAAATGGAACTATTTTAGCTTTAACACCCCAACGAGAAGAGTTATATCGAAAAGCTGCACGAAGAATTTGTGAAATTGCCAAAGATAAAGCAGCGACTGAAAAATTTAAACTCAAAAATATTTTAAATGAAAATGCTGTGCGAAATGCCTTTGCCGTTGATATGGCAATGGGTGGAAGCTCAAATACAGTTTTACATATGTTAGCCATTGCTAAAGAAGCGGACGTTAATTTTAATTTAGAAGACATTAATACCATTTCAAAAAAAGTTTCACACATTGCAAAAATCTCTCCAAGTTTGAGTACGGTTCACATGGAAGATATTAACAAAGCCGGTGGAGTCAATGCCGTTATGAAAGAGATGACCAAACGAGGTGATCATATTTTATTGGATAACTTAACCATTTCAGGGGAAACCGTTTTAGAAAAGATTAAAGATGCGTACATTAAAGACACCAATATTATTCACACCATTGATAATCCGTATTCAAAAGTGGGTGGACTCGCCATTCTTTATGGAAATTTGGCCGAGCAAGGGGCTGTTATTAAAACAGCAGGTATTACGGGTGAGCGAGTTTTTACAGGAACAGCTGTTTGTTTTGATGGACAACCTCAAGCCATTCGAGGCATCATTGATGGAAAAGTTAAAGCGGGTAATGTTGTAGTTATTCGATATGAAGGTCCAAAAGGAGGACCCGGTATGCAAGAGATGCTCGCCCCAACTTCACTGATTATGGGAATGGGATTGGGTGATAAAGTTGCCCTCATTACCGATGGTCGATTTTCTGGTGCAACCAGAGGAGCTTCTATTGGGCACGTTTCTCCAGAAGCTGCTGAGGGTGGAATGATTGGATTACTGCAAGATGGCGATGAAATTCATATCGATGTGGATCAATACATTTTAAGTGTTAATTTAAGCGATGAAGAGATATCCAAACGAAAAGCTGCGTTTAAACCACTTAAAAAACCACTGACCTCAAAATGGTTGGGACAATATCGAAGTTTGGTTACTAATGCCAGCAGCGGTGCTGTTTTAAAAACGGATCTATAATTTTCAAAAGGGACACAAAAACAATTTGTGTCCCTTTTTTGTTAACGTTTTATTAACCTTTCGTTGGTTTGTAGTTTATGTATTTTTAGTATAATTTTAATAATTAATCACAAAGGATAAGAATATGTTTACACAAAGTAAAAAGTTACTGCTTTTTTCAACGTGTTTTTTAGCTGTCAATCTATTTTCCCAAACCATTACCTTCAACACCCTTGAAAAGAACCCTCAAAGAGTGGTTCCTAACAATGCCCAACAAATATTCTCATTTCACGATTTAATCAAAGATTCGATTAATTCGGTTGTGAATATTGCCGCCAAAAAACATGTAACACGAACGAGCAATATTCCTTCACAAATGTTAAATGACCCATTTTTACGAAAATTCTTTGGGGAAGAGTTTGACAATTTATTTAATGAAAACCGAATTCAACGCTCTCTTGGCTCAGGAGTAATAATTTCAAAAGATGGATACATCGTAACAAATAACCATGTTATTGATAATTCCGATGAAATCATTGTTACGCTTTCAGGCGATAAAACCGAATACCCTGCCAAAGTGATTGGAAAAGATGCTGATTCGGATTTAGCGGTGATTAAAATTGAAGCTAAAAATCTCACTCCCATTGTTTTTGCCCATTCAAGTGATTTAAGAATTGGCGATGTGATTTTTGCCATTGGAAATCCATTTGGAATTGGAGAGTCAATTTCTCAAGGTATTATTTCAGCACTCAATAAAAATCGAGTTGGAATTAATCGATACGAAAACTTTATTCAAACCGATGCGTCTATTAACCCCGGAAATTCTGGTGGGGCATTAGTCGATTCAAGAGGCGCATTAATTGGTATTAACTCTGCTATTATCACACGAAGTGGCGGAAACGATGGAATTGGATTTGCAATTCCTGTTGATATGGTTAAAAATGTCGTGACAAAACTCATTGAAGAGGGAAAAGTTACCCGAGGTTATTTAGGTGTACTTATCGATGACTTAAGCCCTGATTTACAAAAAATCTACAATAAAAAAGAGGGTGCTTTGGTTTTAGATGTTGAAAAAGATACCCCTGCGGATAAATTTGGACTAAAACGAGGCGATTTAATTTATAAAATCAATGATGCGTTGATTAAAGACCGAGTTGATTTACAAAATGTTGTGGGAGCATTCAAACCCAAACAAAAAATTGTTTTAGAAATTGAACGAAATAAAAAGAATATGACCGTGGTTATTGTTTTAGCCGATAGAACCACTTTAGCAGAAGTTGTTACTCCAAAAAGTGTACTGGGTGGATTAAAATTGATTCAAATTGATGAAACCATTAGTCAACAATTCAGACTTTCTCGGAATTATGATGGGGTGATGATCAAAGATGTTGAGCCAAAAAGTATGGCGGAGAGAGTAGGATTTCAAGCCGGTGATGTCATCATTCAAATTGAAGATGTTGAAATCAAAAAATTAAGTGATGTTCAAACCACCATTAAAAAATATGAAAATGCCAGTAAACGAGTCTATGTCAATCGATTTGGGCAAACCATACTTTTTGTCATTAAATAAAGGATTTCCCATCACTAAAGTTATCATGATTGAAGATGATTTAGAATTAGCCGACATCATCATCCGATATTTAAGTTCATTTGACATTGAAGTTAGCAACACCGATAGCCCCTATACTGGGCTATCAATGATTGCAACCAATAAAGAGTACGAACTGCTTATTTTAGATTTAACCCTTCCTCAAATTGATGGCTTGGAGCTTATACCAAAAATCAGAGAAGTCTCTTGTATTCCTATTATTATCACCAGTGCTCGAGATGATATTTTAGATAAAGTCATGGGATTGGAGCGAGGAGCGGATGATTATTTGCCCAAACCGTATAATCCAAGAGAGTTAAGTGCCAGAATCAAAGCCATTTTAAAACGAAGTCAACCTGAAATTAAAGAAGAAATTGCGCCTGTTTTTCAACTTAAACTCGACGACATGCAAATCATCTTTCAAGGCAAACTGCTTGATTTAACCATGGCAGAGTTTGATATTTTAAAACTCTTAGTCCAACGAAAAGGTGGCGTGGTTTCCAGAGAAGATTTTATTTACGACAGTTTTCATATTGAAGATGAGAGCAGTCTGAAAAACATCGATGTGATGATTTCTCGAATACGCAATAAAATTTCTCAAATCGATGATTCTAAAACCTACATCAAATCCGTACGTGGCATTGGTTATCAACTCATCGTATGAAAAATATATCCATTTCTACTTTTATCAATATCGTGTTTGCGGTTGCTTTGTTGCTATTACGTTG
>JBAYZM010000059.1:0-11307 GCA_041672515.1 Arcobacteraceae bacterium | reverse complement strand
TACGATACCAAAGCACCTATTGATGACATCCGAAATATTTTAAAGCAAAAATCAGAGTTTGCCAATGCCAGTATTACTGAATTTGGTTCAGACGATGAAATTGTTATTCGTATTACGGCATCATCGAATTCAGTTACAACCGATGTGAGTGATGAAATGCACAAAATCTTAAGTGCTACGGGTAATTTTGAAATCAGAAGAGTTGATATGGTAGGACCCAAAGTAGGAGATGAATTAAGAGAAAAGGGCTTTATGGCACTGGGTTTATCTTTTGTGATGATTTTAATTTATGTGAGTTTTCGATTTGAATACCGATTTGCAGTAGCTTCTGTTTTTGCGTTAATCCATGACCTTGTTATTGCAGTAGGGGCTATTTCGTTATTTAATATTGAAGTTAACTTAGATATTTTAGCAGCACTTTTAACCCTTCTTGGATACTCGATTAATGATACGATTATCATCTTTGACAGAATCAGAGAAAATGTTCAAAGTTCTAAAGACAGTTTGTTAGAAGATGTCATAAACGACTCTGTTTCTCGAACCCTTTCAAGAACAACGTTAACCTCATTAACAACATTCTTTGTGGTAGCAACATTGTTTGTATTTGGTGGAGAGATTATCCATGGATTTGCCTTTACTTTAGTTGTAGGGATTATTGTAGGTACATACTCTTCAATCTTTATTGCCTCTTCGTTTTTAGTTCAACTAAACTTCTCTATTGAGAATTATCGAGCCAAAGAAGCCGAGAAATTAAAGCGGCAAAAAGAGAAAGATAAGTTAAGAGCCATGTATGAGCAAGGCACCATATAGAAACATAAGTTTCTAAGCATCATCTTTCACAAAATTTCTGCGTTGAAGAGAGATTTTAAATGCTCACGTACTTCGTGTACGCTCCGCTTTAAAATCTCTCTTCGCCTTGAACTTTCATAAAATCTAATACTTATAAACTCACGTTTAAATATTCTTTCTTTTCAAAATCTTCTTCTCGTGTAATTGTTCCTTTAGTTTTAAATTCTAAAAGTGCAAAAATCTTACATTCAGTATTTCATATAGAAAACCAAACAGTGATAATGTCAACTGCTGAACTTGCGAGTATTCAAAAAGATAAAATAATGGACAAAGGTGTTCTTTGGAAGACAGAAGAGATGAAATAATTGGAGCGATTAATTTTTTGATTACAGGGTTTTAATTTAACTTTTTAATGATAAAGTGGATTGCTACATAATAATGCAGCAATCCTTTTTATACTTTATGCCGTTTTTTCTTCCACTTTTGCAGTGCTAACAGGTGTTGCTGTTGCAGTTACTTCGTTTGCATCCTCATCTTTATTAAGAGCATTTTTGAAGTTTTTAATCCCACTTCCTAACCCTTTGGCTAACTCAGGTATTTTTTTACCTCCAAAAAGAAGTAAGATTACTAATACAATAATTCCCAGTTCCATTCCACTTGGCATACTAAACATATGTTTCTCCTTCATTAAATTATCCGTATTATAACTTTTTTTTTGACAAATGATATAACTTAAGTCAAAAATTGATTGAAATATAAAAGCTGAGTTCAAATTCCTCATCGTCGCTTAAAAAATTGTTTTTTTTGTACACGGCATAAGAGGGTTTGGTGGTGGTTTCATATTCACTGTTAACAAGCCATTCATGATAGACCCAGTGAATAAATTTGAGTAAATCTCCGTGTTTGCCTTTTAAATCAAATCGGGCATACACTCCACTGGATATTTTAAAATTGGGCAAACGTTGTTTTAAAATGGGTTGATTCTCTTGCGTTGCAAGACATGCTATGTATTGGCAATCTTGCAAGGGCGTAATAGTAGGATTGTCGTGCAATAAAGCAATTTGTTGGCAATTTTCAATATTGTTATTGAGTAACAATGTATGCAGTTTTTGCCAAGTTTCTTTGACATTGATGTTATACCCTTTGTTTCGTATGTAATAACTGTCTAACGTGGGCATTTTAACAATGGTGGGTGAAAGAAGTGTAAAATTGGCTTTGGATTGCATGGCTTTTTGTGATTGCTTAAGGATATTGGTTGAATAACGTTTGTATCCCCCTTTTTTCCACTCTTTAGGTGGCATTCCAAACCGTTCTTTAAAGACTTTTATAAACGAAGATTGCGAACTGTATCCACATAAATTGGCAATATTGGAAATGGTTGAATATTTATTTGTAAGCAATAAATTGGCAGCTTTTTGAAGTCGTATGGATTTGATTTTTTCATAAATATTTTTCCCAAAAGCTTCTTTAAAAATGCGGTGCATGTGAAATTTACTGATATTTAAATCGTAGCTTAACTCTTCAATATCAATATGGGTATCAATATGTGTGTAGATGTAATACAACACATCATTGGCTATTTTGGTTCGTTTTTCTAACGTTATGCGTTTCATGGAAATATTATAGCAAAAATAAGTAATAAAATAGGCACTGACGGACAATTAATTTCGCACAAAATAAGAAGAACTAATTAGAGTATTTATCTAAAATGTCAAACTTAAGAAATTTCAATGAAGAGGTGAACATGGAAGTGAATGCATTGGTTGAATCCATCAAATTTATGTTTTTAGGAATGGGTGTTGTATTTGCATTTTTAACCATTATGGTTTATGCTATTAAAATACAAGCATTTCTTATTCAAAAGTTTTTTCCGGTAAAAGAAAGTGTTGTTAAAAAAGAACAAACTCACCCTATGCCAGCGAATACCCAAAAAAAAATTGCAGCCATAACAGCAGCAATTCAATACCATATCAGTCAATCAAAAAGGGATAATTAATGTTGAAAATTTTATTAACACTTGCCGTAAGTGTTGTCGGTGTATGGGCAAGTGACACTCAAACTGCCCTTGTTATGCCCAATATCACAATGACTTGGGTGGGAATTGTTTCTCTTATTCTTTTTGTAATTGGGTATTATTTTATAGCAACCGAAGATAAATATCATGTGGATAAAGCCAAACCGGCTTTGTTTATTGGGACATTTATGTTTATGCTTATTGGGGTTTATTATGTGATGAATGATTTGGATTTAAATATTTTAAACCAAGGAATCAACCATTTAATTCTTGAAATTGCAGGGATTTTCTTTTTCTTATTTGTTGCCATGACTTATATTGAAACACTGATTTTTATGGGTGTTTTTGATCGATTAAAATACAATTTGGTTTCAAAGGGGTATACCTATAAAAAACTCTATTGGATTACTGGATTTTTAGCCTTCTTTATTTCTCCCGTTGCCGATAATTTAACAACGGCTTTAATATTATCAACGGTACTGATTACAATTGATAAAACCAATATTAAGTTTTTGGTTCCAGGCGCCATTAATATCGTCGTAGCAGCCAATGCAGGTGGGGCTTGGTCGCCTTTTGGAGATATCACTACGTTAATGGTTTGGGCGGCAGGAAAAGGGTTATTTACCGATTTCTTGTATCTGTTTCCCGCTTCATTTTTAGGATATTTAGTCACGGCTTTTTTACTCTCATATTATGTTCCCAATACCAAACCAGAATTTGATATACACAGTGAGAAAAAACCCGTTTTGATGCAAGGTGCAAATGTGGTTATGGCATTTGGTGTCTTAACGATTGTTTTAGCCGTAATTTCTCATCAAGTGTTTCATTTTCCTGCTATGTGGGGAATGTTATTTGGTTTATCGTTACTCAAACTCTATTCCTTTAGAATTAAGAAAAAATACAATACCCGTTTAAATATTTTTCACTCCATATCAAAAATTGAGAACAATACACTGCTTTTCTTTTTTGGAATATTAGCAGCTGTGGGTGCTTTGTATTTTATTGGTTGGTTAGGTTTAGCGGTTGTGGTATATGAACCCAATATGCTAGGAGCTACATGGTCAAATATTGGGGTAGGGTTTTTATCGGCATTTATTGACAATGTTCCCGTTATGAGTGCTGTGTTAAAAGCAAATCCAACGATGGGACTTGACCAATGGATGTTAGTCACTTTAACAGCTGGAATAGGTGGAAGTTTAATCTCTTTTGGCAGCGCAGCAGGGGTTGGAGTAATGGGCAAAATGCCGGGTATTTATACGTTTGCAAATCATATGAAATATGCATGGACAGTTTTTATAGGCTATGTGGTTTCCATTATGATTTGGTATTTGCAATATGAAGTTTTAGGCATTGCACACTGATTGTCAATGAACAAACAAATAAGCCATTTCACTTATAGTTTATTTGCAATGTTAGTGTGTAAAATAAAATTATTTTAGTTATAATCACACTATTATTTAATTAAACATGGGGCATAAAGTTATGAATAAATTCCAACAAATAAAAGATGGCTTTGATAAAATAACATCAAATAATTCACAAAACTGGCAATTGGTTATTTTTTGGATACTTATTTTTGAGATTTTCGCCTCTTTATTTGAGTATATGTTTGTAGGTAACAGTGAGTCCTATATTATTAAAATTCAAAATGGCATTGCGAAAGAGTTTTTTATTGGGCTTTATTTTACAATTTTTTTGTGGGCATGCGTTTATAACTTTATTTTTTGGAATCTGACCAATCTTCTTTGGCTTTGCCTTATTGCAGTTACCGGAGTTTATTTTATTGTTACAAATGACTTTACGCTTAATTTATTGATGCACAACTTTTTCCCCGTGCATTATTTACAAGCAAAGTTTAGTTATGCCATTTTGATTGAACTTTTTTTCAAATTAATTATGACCTATTTAATCTATCAACTCGTGCTCTCTTTTAAAAACCAAAATTCAAATCTGCCAAAAGAGTAATCGTTCCAAAATACTGACTCTTTTGGTGCTTCAAATTTTCTATAAAAGCATTTTCTTACAAATGTTTAGATAAAATAAAGCCTCTAATAAAACAAAAAAGGACAACTATGGATTGGGGTAAAGTAACCTATATATTTTTTTCACTCATGAGTTTAACAACAACAGCAGGATTTTTGTACGAACCAAATGCGGTAGCACTTTTTATAGCAGCTGGCGTCAATGTTATTTCTACTATTCTCAAAATTGGGGTTAAAAATCTTTTATCGGCTGAATTATTGGCAAGTTCATTGGTTGCAGACTTACACTTAATTCCAGCATTCATGGTTTTAACTTTTACAGATAACATAAGAATGGCGATTGCGTTAGCTATTGGTGCAGTGGTTGCAAATATTTTTTCAATTGCTTTAGCTTTAATTGAGAGCTCAAAAAGTCAAGAGAAGGACAATTATTAATGCAATACAATCCAAAAGAGATAGAGTATAAGTGGCAAACCTATTGGGAAGCCAATAACAGTTTTGAACCAAGCGATGAACACAACAAAACCAAAAAATATATTTTGAGTATGTTTCCATATCCTAGTGGTCGTATTCACATGGGGCATGTGAGAAACTACTGTTTAGGGGATGCGTTTGCCCGATATTTTAGAAAAGCCGATTTTAATGTTTTACACCCTATTGGATGGGACAGCTTTGGAATGCCCGCTGAAAATGCCGCCATTAAACATAAATTACACCCTAAAAAATGGACGTATGAAAATATTGATTATATGCGAAAAGAGCTCAATGCATTAGGGCTTTCTTTTTCAAAAACCAGAGAATTTGCCACCAGTGATACTTTGTATACGAAGTGGGAGCAAGAGTTTATTATTAAAATGTTTGAAGAAAAGTTGTTGTATCGAAAATCGACAACAGTAAATTGGTGCGATGATTGTCATACGGTGTTAGCCAATGAACAAGTTGAAGAGGGGCGTTGTTGGCGTTGCGATAATGAAGTTGAGCAAAAAGAGATGCCAGGGTATTATATTGCCATTACCAAATATGCGCAAGAGTTATTGGATGATTTAAAACTCTTAGAAAACCAATGGCCAAGCCAAGTGTTAACGATGCAAGAAAACTGGATTGGACGAAGTGAAGGGTTGGAATTTACCTTTAATTTGGATTTAGAATCACGGTATAAACTCGATAAAAATTTTAATTATTACAAAGTATTTACCACACGACCCGATACGATTTATGGAGTCACTTACTCAGCCATTGCACCTGAACATCCTATTGTCCAATACATGATTGAAAAAGAGTTGTTAAGTGTGAGTAAAATTGAAATTATAAAAAATATGCAAAAACACTCAGAACGAGATCGTTCAATGATGCCAAAAGAGGGAGTGAGTTTAGAATTGGATGTTATCCATCCTTTAACCAATGAAAAAATTCCTGTGTGGGTTGCTAACTTTGTTTTAGGTTCGTATGGTGGAGGAGCAGTCATGTGTGTGCCCGCTCACGACCAACGAGATTTTGAATTTGCGCGTGAGTATGATTTGCCCATTAAACAAGTCATTGTGGGTGAAAATCAAGAACTCTTTACTTTAAAAGAAGCTTTTACTTTACCAGGGATTTTAATTAACAGTGAAAGTTTTACAGGACTTAAAAGTCAAGAGGCAAAAAAAGCCATTATTTATCACTTTGAAAAAAATTCATTTGGAAAAAAACAAATCAATTACAAACTCAGAGATTGGGGTGTTTCACGACAACGATATTGGGGTGCGCCGATTCCTTTTGTGCATTGCGAAAGTTGTGGATTGGTACCTGAAAAGATTGAAAATTTGCCCATTGCGTTACCCGATGATGTAGAAATTACGGGTGAGGGAAATCCTTTAGACAATCACCCTACATGGAAACATTGTTCGTGTCCCGTGTGTGGTAAAAAAGCACTAAGAGAAACCGATACTTTGGATACGTTTGTCCAATCGAGTTGGTATTTTTTACGGTATGCAACCAACCCAAAATCGTGGAAAAAAGAGGGGATTAACAAAGAGGACAGCAATTACTGGATGGATGTCGACCAATACATTGGTGGAATTGAACATGCCATTTTGCACTTGTTGTACGCTCGGTTTTTTACCAAAGCTTTAAATACTTTAGGGTATACCAACTCAAAAGAGCCTTTTAAACGACTCTTAACACAAGGAATGGTGCTAAAAGATGGGGCTAAAATGTCTAAATCAAAAGGCAATGTGGTTGATCCTGATAAAATTATTGAAAAATACGGTGCCGATACCGCTCGATTGTTTATGATGTTTGCAGCACCACCAACCAAAGAGTTAGAGTGGAATGACAGTGCGGTTGAAGGAGCTTTTCGATTTATCAAAAAATTTGCACAAAAATCAGAAATGGTTGGCTTTAAAGAGATTGGTCAAATTGAAACCATTGAACATGCAACGTTAAGCAATGAAGAAAAAGAGGCCAGACGAAAAGTCTATGAAGCACTCAAAAAATCCAATGAAGTATTTGGAAAAACCTATGCGTTTAATACCTTAATTGCTTCATCTATGGAAGCCATGAATGCGTTACAAACGCAAAACAATCCACTCATTTGGGCAGAAGGGTATTATGTTTTAACCAATATTTTAGAACCGATTATTCCACATTTGTGTTGGGAAATCAGTGAAAATTTATTTAATAAAGTGAATTTTGATAAACCGTTGAGTCTCAAAGAAGAGGTTTTTGTCCAAGACAGCATTGTCTTAGCCATTACGATTAATGGTAAAAAACGATGTGAAATCGAAGTGGCAAAAGATTTGAGTCAAGAAGAAATTTTAACCCTTGCTAAAGAGCACGCACAAAAATATATTGATGGCAAAGAAATTATTAAAGAGATATTAGTTCCTAATAAGTTAGTCAATATTGTAATTAAGGCATAAGTATGATAAAAAAAGTTTTACTCTTGACTTTGTTCTTGTTTGTTTTAGTCGGTTGTGGATACAAACCCTCTTCTCACTATGCCAAAGAGAGAATTCAAGGCAATGTGTTTGTTGATATTGATGTTAGTATTGAAGATCCTAAGAACTCAGTTATTATTAAAGATGCCATGAGTGAAATTTTGGTTTCACGATTTGGTGCTAAGATTGTATACAATAAAGAGATAGCTGATACGATACTGAATCTAAAATTGAATGCAGTTTCAATGCAAATTTTACAATACGATGCCCAAGGGTATGCAAAGCTTTATCAAGCAGTAGTCAATATAAAAGTGGATTACCTTACAAATGAAAAGAAGGGAAGTGTAACGGTCAGTGGAACGTATGATTTCTCTGTTGATGGACAAGATGAGATTTCAGAAGCCAAACGATTTGAAGCCGTTAAAAATGCTTCTAGCAAAGCATTGGAAGAAGTTATTTCTAAACTTGCGATTGAATCCTTTAGAAAAGTACCAATGACAAAAGAAGAGTTAGAAGAAGAATTAAAAAAAGAAAAAGAGCAAGATGAAGACCTGCTCTAATAATTTAACATTAACAGAGTTTTTAAATTTAAAGACTCTGTATTATGATAAAATAGATTTTAATACCATTAAGATTGCTTGGGAATTTTTGCGACTCTACGTGAAGCTTCCGTACATCATTCATATTGTGGGTACCAATGGAAAAGGCAGTTCCGGACGATTTTTAGCCCATTATTTATACAAAAGCAATTTTCAAACCTTACATTACTCTTCTCCCCATATTTTAAAATTCAATGAACGCATTTGGATTAATGGAGCTGATGTCAGTGATGCAACACTTCAAACTGCCCATGAAAAACTGCAAGAAATTTTACCGTGTGAAATTGTAGAAAAACTCACTTACTTTGAATACACCACTCTTTTAGCACTCTTATTAAGTTCAAAAATGGATTATTTGGTTTTAGAAGCAGGACTTGGGGGAGAGTTTGATGCAACGAATGTCGTGATTAATGATTTAAGTTTAATTACTTCAATTGATTTAGACCACCAAAGTTTTTTAGGCGATACAGTTTGCGAAATCGCTACAACTAAACTGAGATCATGCGATAATGCAATGATTGTAAATCATCAAAATCATCCTGAAGTCTATGAAGTGGCTTCTTTATTTAATTACCAAAGAGCCAAAGAGTTTGATACTAGAACATTAAAAGAATTTCCTTTGTATTTACATGAAAATTTAAATTTGGTGTTAAGTGCTTTGGAATATTTAAAGCTGCCTATTGATTTAGAAAAATTCAAAGATGTAGAGTTATTTGGGCGATGCCAAAAAATTGCACCCAATATTACTATTGATGTAGGGCACAATCCATTAGCGGCTCGTGTTATTCTTCAAGAGTTTCAAAAAATGAATAAAAAAATATCGTTGGTGTATAACAGTTTAAGCGATAAAGATTATACAAGTGTGTTAGAAATCTTAAAGCCCATTATCAATGAAGTTTATATTATTGAGGTTGACGATAAAAGAGTAGTGCAAAAAGAGATTTTAATCAATGTGTGTAAGCGTTTAGATTTAAAAGTTGAACCGTTTGTATCGACGCATGCACAAAAAGAGTATTTGGTCTTTGGGTCATTTACTGTTGTCGAAAAATTCTTAAGAATGAAGTTGTTAGATGAAAAATAGATTGGTTATAACCGTATCGGATATTAATGGTACAAAGTCCTATAATGTTCATCAGTTTATAAAAAAATCAATTAAAATTGTTGTTCCTATTATTTTACTGATTTTGGGAGGTTCTTTTTGGTTTATTTCATCGCTTAAAGAAGATATTCATGAAATCAAAAAAGAAAAAGAAGAGAAAATTAGAACACTTATTGAAAGAGAAAGTAAATTAAAAGCACAAAACTCGTTGTATTCTTTGCAAATAAAAGATAAAATAACTGATATTGATGAGTTAAGTTCAAAACTGGATAATATTGAACAGTTAATTGGGGTAAAAGGTGATGAGGAAACTTCGTTAATCCAGCGCGCCACCTTAGCAAAAATAAGTACGCAAGTTAAAGCATTTATGCTGCAAGTGATTCCCAGCGGGAGTCCTTTAAATGAGACCGTTGTATCCGATTCATATGGCTATCGAATACATCCCATAAGCAAGCAAAGAAAGTTTCACCGAGGAATTGATTTTCGTGCACCGATGAGAACACCTGTTTACACAACAGCTGATGGTGTAGTAAAATACGTTCAAAACAGTGATCGTGGTGGATTTGGTAAAGTGGTAATGATTATGCACAATTATGGATTTGAAACCATTTATGCCCACTTGGATGTCTCAAAAGTTAAAGTAGGCGAAGTGGTTAAAAAAGGGCAAGTCATCGGTTTGAGTGGGAACAGTGGTATTAGTACGGGACCACATTTGCATTATGAGATAAAATACGCAACAAAAATCTTAAATCCGTGGTCGTTTGTCACTTGGGATATTAAGGACTATGAGGCAATCTTTCAAACACAAAGGAGAGTAGAATGGGAATCTTTGGTAGCAATGATAAGCAGTCACATGAACAAATTGGAGCTACAGTAATTCCTTGTGGGACTCATCTTATTGGTGGAATTAAAACCGATGGAACCATTCATATTGATGGAAAGTTTGAAGGGGTTATTTCCATGGCAAAGTATGTCATTATTGGAAAAACAGGTGAATTTTATGGAAAAATAGAAGCCCAAAGTATCTCGGTCAATGGCTATATTGATGGAAAAATTGATTGCAATGAAATTGCCATTTTAGCCAACGGAAAAGTACGAGGGGAATTGAAATACAATCACTTAAGTATTGAACCTAATGGGGTTTTTGAAGGACAAGGAAAACTTAAAAATTATACCTTCAGCGGTCGATATGAACACGTAAAAGAGAGTATCCAAGGTAAACTTACCAACGAACAATAGTACCCATGACTGCGCTACAAAAACGACTGGATGAACTACTAAAGCAAAAACAGCTTCTTGAAGAGGAAATTATCCACCTTCAAGAACTGCTTTTGTCGGAGAAAAAAGAATTTTCCAAAGAAGAAAAAATAGAACTGTTTAAATCTCTTTTTGTAGGACGTTTGGATATTTATGCCAAAAAATGGATCAGCAAAGATTTAAGCCAAGAGAGATTTTTTCCTGTGACTCAAACGTATCGGGGAGAAGATTATTTGCCCCTAAGCAATGAAGCCATTGAATCGCACTTGAGGGGCAATGAACAATTGGCAACGTATCCGATTGTACAATCTTCTTGGTGCAAATTTTTAGTTTTAAAAATCATTCAAGAAGACAATTATAAAGTACAAATGAGTTTAAATAAGTATAAACTCAATGGCTATTTTGAGGTAACGTCATCAAATGATTACAAAGTATGGCTCTTTTTTTCTTCTTTAGTTGAAGCCAAATTTGCCAAAGCCTTAGGGGAAATGATTTTACACAATGCCCATGTTACGGGTGAAATTTTCCCCAATCAAGAGTTTAGCAATGCCAGCAATTTAGGCACTTACGTAGAACTGCCACTTTTTTTAAAACATCGCCAAAACAACAAAACGGTTTTTGTGGATATTATTTATAATCATATCATTGC
>JBAYZM010000058.1:0-11326 GCA_041672515.1 Arcobacteraceae bacterium | reverse complement strand
GAAGCCTCTTTACCTGCTTTTTTGTCCTCTTCACTTAACTCTTCGCTCACTTCTTCACTGTAATTTAAGAAAATTGGGTAAGCAATATGGTTAGAGTATTTTCCTACAATATTTTTGATTCGGTACTTACTGGCAAACTCTGAAACTTCTTCGTCTTTGAGTTTAATGTAAATGACTGTTCCTGAGTTTTCTTTAGTCGCGGTGGTTAAATCAAACTCACCTGTACCCGTACTTGACCATTTGTACGCTTTCTCTTCCCCTGCTTTTTTTGAAATAACATCCACACTTGAAGCTACCATAAAAACAGAGTAAAACCCTACTCCAAACTGCCCAATTAAGTTTGAATCTTTTTTCGCATCGCCCGTTAAGTTTTCCACAAACGATTTTGTTCCCGATTTTGCAATCGTACCAATTGAAGCGATTAAATCTGCTTCGTTCATCCCAATACCATTGTCCACAATCGTTAAAGACTTATCTTTTTCATCAAAAGCAATGTTAATCTCACCACTCCAAGAAGCATACGCTTCTTTTAAATTCTCATCGGTGAGTCGTAAATAGTTTAATTTGTCAAGTGCATCGCTCGCATTAGATACAAGCTCTCGAATAAATATCTCTTTATTGGAATATAAAGAGTGTGTCATTAAATGTAAAAGTTGTCCTACTTCTGTTTGAAACTGATGTTTTGCCATAAATTTCTCCTATAATTTTATAATTTTGTAGTGAAATTTTATCACAACTTTATAAAACTAGGCTAAAGTTTAGAAAATTTTTAGCACTTTTTATATTTGAGTGCTAATTTAAGATAAAAATAACTCTTTTTTGATAAAATAACAGATATTTTAAAGGACAAACATAATGACCCAAGAACAATTTTTAAACGATGTAAACACGTTGTATGTTTACTTAGATGACCAAAAAAACAACATTAATCAACTTATTACGCATTTGGAAAATAAAAACTACGAACAACTCACGCTTATTGATATGTTTGCAACGCATTTGGGCTTAGGTGTACTTGATGATACGCTTCGATTGGCTTTGATTACACGGTTGGTGAATTTACGGGATGATTCCCTCGTGCAAGTGCTTAAAAAATTAAGCAAAGATGAAAAAGAAGTCATTGTTTTACAAGAAAAAGCGTATGGTTTTGTACGCAATTTTTGGGAAGAAAAGCACCAAACTACTTTGGAATTTATTAAAAAAGAAAATCTTTTAACGCCATTTTATCAAGCCATTTTTGAAGGCGTTTACCACGTGGGGATTAAAATGAGCCAATGGCAAAGCACATGGACGGCTCATATTATTAATGGCATCAACAAAGAGTTACTCGCAATGTTTGAGGGCAATGAAGCCAAGGCATTTGAATATTTAGAAGAAAATAAACTCTTTGATTTAGGACACAATGGACAAATTGCCGACAGAAGTTACTCGGCATTGGTCAAACAATATGATGGAAACTATGAAAGTCAAGCCTATATCAAAGCCTTTAAAAAAGAGACCACGCAAGTTATCAATGCCTTAGAAGAGTTTGTCGATAAACTCATCGAACTTGACGATGAAATTTACAGTCAAAAATGGAACTATGTGGAGTATTTACAAACGCTCATCAAAGCGTTTAGTGAAGACAAAACACACCGTTTGGTTGAACAGTGGGCAAATGTCGACAGAGCTTGGATGAAAATCACAACCCCCATTCAAATAGGACATCCGCTTGAATATTATGAAGACCATTTTAGAAAAGCGGTGGCTTTGGAGTGGGATATACGATTGTCAAACCCAAAATTTGAGAAAAATGCCCAACGCGTAGAGAAAATGAAAACGATGTTCAGCACAATTTTTCACAGCTTGCATATTGGGGAAAACTATGAAGCGCACAAAGCCATCTTTGATTTTTCCATGAAAAGTTTGGACAAAGTCCAACTCTATATTGGTCGCCCTGCTTCTTTTTTTGCAGCGGAGTTCAATGGACTTTTTTCTGCACAAGTTGTCCCCAACGATGAAATCGTATCAAAAGATGAAGGGAAAAAAATCTTTGCTTTTAGCGATGAAATTTTACAAACCAGTCGTGCAAAACCCTTTTTACAACTCTCCCAAGAGATTTTTGGGCAAGAGTTTTTAAGCCTTGATCGAAACTTTTTATTTAAAGAAGATAAGAAATGGCACCAAGTGTATGACATCACCACGATTGGGCATGAGTACGGACATATTTTATGGTGCGACGATGAAACAGAATCTGTCATGAACAAAACAGGCAATTTTAAAAACATTGAAGAGTTTAAAGCCACCACAGGTGGGTTGGTTTCATTTTTTATTGGCAACTCTGAAAATGAGCTGACTCAACAAGTCTTGATTGATACCATTAAACGTTCAGTTGGACTCATTGGTTGGATGGAAGTCGATGAAGTACAACCGTACTATTGTGAGGGTTTGATTCACCTTACGGGATTGTTTGAAAGTCAAGTCTTAACGTGGAAAAATGAAAAATTTTCTATTGATTTAAGTGAAGATGCGTTTGTGGCATTAAAACAATGGTACATTAAAACCTATCAAGAGTTGGCGTTGCACTATTTGCATAAAAAAGACGCCACTGAGTTTTTAAACAAATATGCCACCAAAGAGAAAAAATATTTTATGCCCAACAATGACACCATCAACGCCTTTGTAACGCACTACTTTGAACGCTATAAAGCCATTGGGCAAGAACTCGATACGGTGGATAAAAAAAGTAATTATAAAAGCTAAGAGAGTTTTTCTCTTAGTTTTTACTCTACGGAGGTGTTTCTTTCTATTTTAGCAACAAGTGCTTCTAAATATTTTGTTGCTTCTCTTTTTTGATAATACGTATACGCAACAACAAGTATAACCCCAAAACCATAGGTGAGTAGTATTGCCAAAACAATCAACACTGTTAGCATAATCACTTGTTGCAATTCGCCATTGATGGTAAGCTTATTTTTAAATGCTTGGACAGTT
This sequence comes from Arcobacteraceae bacterium, assembly GCA_041672515.1. GTDB lineage: Bacteria > Campylobacterota > Campylobacteria > Campylobacterales > Arcobacteraceae > Marinarcus. The sequence continues at coordinate 8,353 of JBAYZM010000058.1, read as the reverse complement.
AAGTTGTATTTCAACCAAGAAGAATCACGTTGAAAATGGGTCACTTCCAAACGATTATTGACCACTTTACTGTGTGTGGCTTGTTTATCTAAACTGCTTTTGAGTTCATTGAGTTGGTTTTTATTAAAACTGATATCTTTTTGTAAAGTAACATCAAAAAATCCCATAGTGTTCCTTGAATATTTTTATGGAGTATAACAAATATTTGGAAACAAAAAAGGAAACAACTGATTATTTAATAATCAATTGTGCTTTTCTTTTTTCCTAAATAGTGCAAAAAATCGAGAAACAAGCAAATATATTTTGCTTTGCATTCCTTTGTTTTTGCGTTGTTCACTCAAAAAGCGGACTATTTTTTCATGCCCAAACATGGAAGCAAAAAAGAGTGGCGTAGTGCCTAACCCATTGTTTTCATCAATATTTGCTCCGGCTTTTACAAGCACTTTGACCACGTCAAAATAGCCTTTAAAACAAACCCCCGCTAAAGGAGTTTGTCCTGCGTCATTTTTTTGATCCACACTTGCTTGCATTTCAATTAACATTTGCGTGGTTTGCACATGCCCATTGTACGAAGCCAGCATCAAAAGTGTATTGCCTTTATGGTCACTTAAATTAACAGGCATTTTGGCTTCAAGCATTGCTTTGAGTTCGTGCGTTTTTCCTTGTCGGGCAAACTCCAAAGCCAATGCTTGTAACTCTTCGTAGCGCTGTAACTCTTCCTTGGTTGCTTCCACTTAAATTCCCAATGCCTTTTTTACGCCTTTGGCATAATCTGGATGAACTTGTTCAAAAAGTGCAATTTGTCTGTCAACGATATTTCTTGGCACTCCCTCCATCGCAGCTGCAATGTTGCTGAAAAGTTGTTCTTTTTGAGAAGGACTCATTAAATTAAACAACGCCGTTACTTGTGAGAAATCATCATTGCCATCACGGTGATTGTATCGATCGGCAATATCTCCCGTTTCAAAAGCAGGTTCGGCAAACTGTTTGTCTTCAATGGCACCACCAAAACTGTTGGGTTCATAAAAAGCATCTGTGGGTTGTCGTATTTCATAGTTCATAGAACCATCCGCGTGATAAGTATTGACTTCTACTATAGGGCGATTTACTGGCAACATTTCGTAATGCGTTCCTACTCGGTATCGGTGGGCATCGGGGTAAGAAAAAATCCGAGCTTGCAGCATTTTATCGGGTGAAAAACTAATCCCTTGCACAATATTCGATGGGCTAAAAGAGGCTTGTTCTACTTCATTAAAATAGTTTTTAGGGTTTTCATTTAAAGTCATTTCTCCCACTTTTATCATAGGATATTCACCATGTGCCCAAACTTTAGTTACATCAAATGGATTAAATGTGCACGCTTTGGCTTGTTCTTGTGTCATAATTTGAATCTCAAAACTCCATTTTGGGAAATTTCCTGCTTGAATGTTTTCAAATAAATCTCGCTGATTGGACTCTCTGTCTTTTGCAACTATGGCTTCGGCTTGCGCATTTGTAATAGTTTCAATTCCTTGAAGAGTTTTAAAATGGAATTTCACCCAAAATCGTTCATTTTGTGCGTTGATTAAACTGTAAGTGTGAGAACCGTATCCATTCACGTGTCGAAATGATTTAGGAATTCCTCGATCAGACATTAAAATGGTCACTTGATGTAAACTTTCAGGACTTAACGACCAAAAATCCCAAGCTGCTGTGTTACTTCTAAGATTACTTTGGGGATGTCTTTTTTGAGTATGAATAAAATCAGGAAATTTATAGGCATCTCGAATAAAAAATACCGGTGTATTATTACCCACTAAATCCCAATTTCCCTCTTTGGTGTAAAACTTTAAGGCAAATCCTCGTACATCTCGCTCGGCATCTGCAGCACCTCTCTCCCCTGCAACCGTTGAAAAACGCAATAAAAGTTTGGTTTTTTCACCTTTTTGAAGAACTTTAGCTTTCGTATATTTGGAAATATCGTGTGTAATAACCAATTCACCAAATGCTCCACTTCCTTTGGCGTGAACAACACGCTCTGGGATTCTTTCTCTGTTTTGGTGTGCAAGTTTTTCAATGAGTTGATAATCTTGTAAAAGTACAGGACCTCGAGCTCCTGCAGTAATTGAGTTTTGATTATCCGAAATTGGATTTCCAGCAGTCGTTGTCATCGTTTTTTTCATACGTACCCCTTATAGTTTTTTTGGAAAAAAATTTTCCTCTGATAAAAATATTCTATAAGGAGTCTACTTAAACAATTATTAACCGAACAAAGTAATTTACAGAACCGAAACCAACATTTGATTAACGGCAATCACAATTTCTTGGAGCGATTTTGTCTCTTTAAACATGAATTCATTGATTTGAATTTTAATGCTGTTAAAAAGCTCTTCTTGATTGCTTACATAACTCTCAAATGCTTCTTCTGCAGTTTCATTGACTCGTTTGAATTTTAAAATATCGTGCGTATAATGCACCACAATAAACTCTATAAATTTTAAAATCTGATTTTTTAGCAACGCTTCACTGGCATTATTGATTTTAATTTCATGCAAAGAATCAATGAGTTCTAAAATCTTAAACTCATGCACCAGCGAATAAAAAACCACAATCACATCTCGAAACGAGTGCATGGTTTTTTCTTTTATCATAATAGCAGCAACGGCAAAACTCAAATAATCGATTAGCCCAAAGAAAAGGTTAAAATGCTCTTTTTTGGGGATGATTTCCAGATAATTTTTGGTATTAATTTCTGCCAAAATTTTAAAGAGTTCATCTTTGTGTTCTAAAATATGCAGGGCATCAATTTGGTGCTCTTTTGAATATTTAACCATCCATTTGGTTGTAAAATTAAGCGTATGTTCCAACTGGCTTAAAAGTCGATATTGTTCTTGTGCTTCTATGATATTGTCTTGTCGATAGATTTCAAAACGAATATTTCGAGCATCAAACAACGCACTGGCAATGAGATAGGCTTTTATTTTTAAAATAAACTTGTCAAACCCTAACTTTTCATAATCACTGACAAATGTAACACCTTGGGAGTTAATCAAAATATCGGCGATTTTAGTTGCAATGATTTCTCGTTTTAAAGGATGGTTCAAAATCTCGTGTTCATACGCACTTACAAACGATTTTGGAAAGTATTTGTACAAATATTTTAAGGTAAATACCTCATCAACCAGTGTTGATTTTAGCAAGATAGATTTGACAAAGATTTTAGAATACGACAACAGCGAACACAATATTGGTCGTACAATTGAGCCATTTTTAGCAATAATTTCCACCATATTCTCATTTTTAGGAATATAAAAATCACTTCGATTAAAGGAGGTGGTATTGTCTTCCAAAATTTGTATGGTTGAGATAAATTGTTCTAAATATTTTTGACTTAAAACTTCATCTCTTGAAATAGCCAACGCTTGTTCATAGTTGTTCCACAAAACCAAATTGACCACTTGCTCTTTTAATCCTTCTAAAACTTTACGATTCTCTTCTTTTGAGATAATGCCTTTATTTTCAATGGTATTAAGCAATATTTTTAAATTGACTTCATGGTCAGAGGTATTCACTCCCGCTGCATTATCAATACCATCGATGTTGATTTTTCCCCCTCTTAAAGCATATTCGATTCTTGATTTTTGTGTAAAACCTAAGTTTCCACCCTCACACACGATTCGAGCTTTTAAATCAAGCGCATCAACCCTCACGGCTTCATTTTGTTTATCACCTAAGTCAATATTGTTTTCATCACTGGCTTTGACATACGTACCCACACCACCGTTAAACAGCATATCGACTTTCATGGTTAAGAGTTTTTTGCACAACTCTTCCCCGCTCATACTTTTTTTACTTGTTCCTAAAAGTTTTTTAATCTCTTCACTTAACGCAATCTCTTTCGTTGCTCGTAAAAAGATTCCCCCTCCTACAGAAATAAGCTCTTTATTGTATTCGCTCCAACTTCCATTGGCAGAGTAAAAGAGTCGTTTTCTCTCTTCAAAACTCTTTTCTAAATTGGGATTGGGATCAATAAAAATATCTTTATGCCCAATAGCAGCTACGAGTTTAAACATAGGCGATTCGATAAGTCCATTTCCAAAAACATCGCCGTTCATTGAACCAATACCAACGACACTTATAGGGTCTTTATACATATCAATACCCTCTTCGAGTAAAAACCTCTTAGCCGACATCAAAGCCCCACGTGCAGTAATTCCTAAATCTTTATGCCCAAATCCATTGCTTCCACCACTGGCAAATGCATCGCCCAGCCAAAACTCTCGCTCTAAAGCTATGGCATTTGCCACATCACTCATGGCAGCCGTTCCTTTATCTGCTGCTACAACAAAGTAGGTATCATCCTCATCGTAAGCAACAATTCGTTTGTCTCGGATGACTTCGCCTTTTTTGACATTGTCAACCAAATCCAAAAGGTTATGAATAAACTCTTTGTAGACTTCTGTAAAAACCTCTTTGGTTATCTCTTCTTTGGGTTTGTTAATCACAAAACCACCTTTGGCGCCACTTGGGATGATAATAGAGTTTTTCCCCTCTTGCGTGTTCATCAAAGATTTGATTTCTTGGCGATAATCATCGTGTCTGTCCGACCAACGTAAACCGCCTCGGCTGATATTAGTCATTCGTAAATGAAGCCCATAAAAATGGTGATGATAAATAAACGACTCCAAATTGGGTTGCAGACCTTTTAGATTTTCAGAGAATTTTTTGGTGTTGATTTTAAACGCAATCGAATCTTTTTCAAAATAAAAGTTCGTTCGCAACAACGCTTGTAACAAAGCAAAGGTGAGTTTTAGAATCTTATCGTCCAAAATATTGGGTACATTTTTGATATGTTCTTCTATTTGTATTTCTAAATCGGCAATTTGTTTTTCTCTTTTTGTGATTTTAGGGTCAAACTTCACACAAAAATATTTCACAAAAGCATGAGTAATTTCATCGTATTTTGTCAGCGTATTAATAATGGCATCATGATTGAGAGAAATCACCGCTTGGTCTAAATACTCAATTATGGCACTGAGTAATAACACCGTTCGTAAAGAGAGATTTTGATTGTATACAAGTGAAAAAAGTTTGGTTTGTTTAATGTAATCGTATTTTAAACTCTCGGAAATAACAAACTCAATATTGGCTTTTGAACTCTCTATTTTGATGTTTTTTTCTAAGTTTAAATTGAATCGAATAATATACACTTTTTTACCATCATAGGCAATGTTATAGGTGATTTCATCAACAATTTCAAAACCAAAGTTATGAATAATAGGAACAATAGAGGACAAATAAATATCTTTTAAAGAGTAAATTTTAATATAAGAAAGATTATTTTTATAATCAATTTGTGTTATAAGTCCTTTTTCTTGGACTTTTTCAAACAGTTCTTTGGATATTTGTAAATCATCTTGAGTAAGCAGCTGAGAGCAGACGGCATCGAATTGTGAATTTCCCATGAAAATCCTTTATGTATAATATATGTCATTGATTATACTATGAAAAATATAAATTACTATAATTATTATATTTGGCAGAAGGAAGTTTCACTTTCATTGACAAAATTGTAACTAAACAATCATATCAACAAAAGAAGCGTTGAGTTGTTTTGCCAAATCTTTTGGGTCGAGTTCAATGTCTAACCCTCGTTTGCCACCACTGATATAAATGGTTTCAAAGTTTAAAGCCGAGGTATCAATAAGCGTTCGTAAGCGTTTTTTCTGTCCTAATGGTGAAATCCCGCCCAATAAATATCCCGTAACTTTTTGGGCTTCCTCTTTATTTGCCATAAGCGCTTTTTTTACGTTAAACGCATTTGCCACCTCTTTTAAACTCAACTGATTTGCAACAGGCAAAACACAAACTGCCAACTCTTTTGGGGTTAATTCTACAAGCAAAGTTTTATATACCTGCTTAGCATCAAGCCCTAATTTAACGACTGCTTCATCGCCAAAGTTTGTACAAGCTGGGTCGTGGTCATATTTATGTATTTTAAAATCGCATCGGTTTTTTTTAAGTAAATCAATTGCCGGTGTCATGTACGTCAAATTCCTTTTTTAAAACTTCAACACCATTGATCAAAATGGCAATAAAATGTTTGCCTAAATAGTGTTTTCGAGTGGTCATATTTTTAAAGCTCTGTTTTTTTGTAAACTTCTTTGAAGATGATTTTATCTCATTTTGGCTTATCATAAAAATTTTTCGGTTGTGTGTTTTATTTGATTTTAGATAATCAATGGCGTATTCAAGTCTAATATTTCCAATCGTTTCATCTGAAAAAATTTCAAAGGAGAAAGTCAAAGACTCATCTAGCTTGACACTTTTATCATAACAAAAATCTGTGATATTGATATGAGGTGATGGTTCAAAATTAAACAGCGATAAAATTGCTTTATTGCCTTGTTTCAAAAGTGTTCGAGCGCCATGTTTACAAATCCAATCAAGTTCTTTTGAAACTCCAAGATTATTTTTGACAAACTCTATAACCACGTGTGGATTATCTTTGGAAATATCATTGAGATTATTGGCGACTGATTTTTGTACATATTTGCTTTTATCGTTTTTCAAAAGTTCAATGATTTCAAGTGGTTGTGCTGGGTTGTGTTTGAACTTTGGCAAAGCCACCGCCCAAGGAAGTCGTGGGCGACACCCCTCGCAAGAGAGTCTTCGCAAGTGTTCGTTGGATGATTTCGCCCAAAGTTTCATTTGCTCCATCGTTTGAGTTTCATAGTGTAAAATAAATTGCCGAATAGCAAACTCGGAACTCGATTCAAGTGTAAAAACTTCCAAAGCGTTTAAAGACTCCTCTAAATCATCAAGCCCAAACACCTCAACAAAATCTTGAAAAACCATCGCTTCAAGTCCTGTGAACTCTTTGGATACTGGTTTTAAAATGTCAAGTTGTTTTCTGTAGGACAATGGAATAAACGTGTTAAGTTGCAATGCAATGTGTCGCATACGTTGCTTTAGTTCTAAGCTTTGCCAAGTTAAATCAAAGATAGCGTTGATAAAGACTTGTTCATCAAAATCTTTGTAGTGCTTTTTTATTGTATTCGCTAGGTTGTGTATATACGCTTTTGTGTATAAATTTTTGAGTTGCTCTGCCATATCAATTTATTTTTATACTTCACTTTTAATCAGTCGTATCGTTTCTAATAAATTCTCAAGTTTAGTATCGCAAACATCATATATTTCTTTGGCATCTATATCAAAATAGTGATGAGTAATGATATCTCTCATACCTTTTGCACCTTTCCAATCAACTTGAGGATATTTAGTTAGAAGTTCATTTTTGGTAATTTTATCTATATTTTTTAAACTTTCACCTATGGCTATTAATTGCATACAAATACTATCAAGTTTTTCCATACCCATTTGTGTATCAGTAAAATAATCGACGCTCTCTACAATTTCAAATCGTTGTAATGTAATTTGAATCGCATTTTCTATTTGTGACAGTATCTCAATAACTAAAGATTTGTCATACATAAATGGCTTCTTTTTCAATTCTATTTTTTAAAAAAGGATTCATTTTATCTCTTACTCTTACAATATCAATATGAGTTGACATCAGTTTTTCGAGTTCTTCTTTAATATGAACCATAGTAAATAAATCGGCTTTGGTAGTTTTGATACAAATATCAACATCACTAAAATCGTTAGCTTCATCTCTGGCAACAGAACCAAATAATCCTATGGCTTCTATACCGTATTTTTCTTTATTATTATTTTTAAATGTTTCAAGGATATTTATTGCTAATTTTCGTTCCATGATGGTATTTCACTTTTTTTGTTTTGTTTATTATAACAAAATTTAAAATAAATCTCTTTTTGGGATTACTTTCTGTTAAATATTTTTAATTAAAGTGAAATAAATCAATTTATAATAGGATGTCTTAATAATGCAACAACTAAGATTAGAATATATTATTATTGTAAGAATTAAGAGTGTTTTATATAGAATATATGTTTAATGATTATTTAAGGATAAAAGGAAAATATGACATATGGCTGTAATAGAAGAAGAACATGTAAAAACTTGGAGCGAACTCTCAGCTATGGTAAATGAATACTTTGTCCACTTTAACAACTATATATTTAGAGGGCAAGAAAGAGAAAGCTGGAAGTTAGAATCGACACTAACTCGGTTAATTCATCAGGCAGGATATCAGGAAAATGAACAAAAAGAAGCAATAAAGTTACATCTAGGTAGGTTTAAACAAAATATACGAAGTCGAATTCCAGTAGACTTTAATAATGGGACTGTTCAAAAATCTGTGTCAAACTGGTAAAATAAATAATACCAAAGGACGCACAGATGAATATAGAGATAGATGTTGAGCAGTTTGCTAAAGATATAAAAGCTGGT
>JBAYZM010000057.1:0-11478 GCA_041672515.1 Arcobacteraceae bacterium | reverse complement strand
CTGAATCTATTATCAGAGACGTAGATTATGCATTAGAAAGTGCTAACTTTAATAAACAAAATATTATTGCACAAGCAGGGACTTATGCTATTTCTCAAGCCAATGCGGCACAACAAAACGTATTACGACTTTTACAATAAGTCGTTAAGGTAGCAGTTCTACTGCTACAATACGTTTCTATGAAAACGTTCTTAGATTATTACAATAGTCTTTTAACTTTATTCTCTTTTTAAAGCTCAAACCCTTCTTGGGTTTGGGCTTTTTTTATATCTGTTTTAAATAATACGTATATTTATGGAGTAAATTATTAAGTTGTGTCAGAAAAACATTTTCAGCATTTTTGAGTTTTTCTTTCTCTTTTTGCAGATTTTGAGTGTTTAAACAATAGTAGACATATTGCAACATAATATTAAAGAAGTGAATAAAAACAACCAATACAAAACTGCAATACACTGGTGGAAAGAAAAAGAGTTGAATGAGTTTTTCAATACGAGCATTAAACTCTTCAAATGTAGTTGAGGGATTTTGTGTAAATTCTTCAAGCGTCAAATGTAAGTTTTCCAAATAGGCTAACTCTTGGACTAAATCTTCTTGATCGTTTTTTGAAAGTTTATCTTTTGAAACAGTGTGTAAAAAGGTGTTGAGTTCTTCTCTTAAGGTGGCTTTGTTTAGGGTTGTATCCAATTTAACATTTTGAATATTTGTAGGAATGGTTCCTTGAATAAAAGCTCCGTGATTACTTAAGTTATAAATGGTTTGAGTTTTATCCTTAAGCATACTAATATTGGTACTTAAAGCATTTGCAGACATCGAAAAAAGTCGATTGGAATAGACTTTTGGTTCTAAGTTCCCAGGAATTTCAACGAGTTCTTCATCAAACGTAAAGGTGTCAGAGTGTTCTTGTTGCTTTCTATTTTTATAATCATCGTCGTAACTTTTAGAAGAGTAGCCTTGTGTATGTGTATCTCCTGTTTTTTGATTGATGGCAAAATCCAACCCTAAATAGTAGATGTTTTTAAATTTTAATCCCAATAAAATACTTGCTGAAATCTCACCGACACTAAATCCTTTATAGCAAGTATTATCAGTATGCAAAGGCTTATTCACTTCAAATAAGAATAGATTGTCTTTTTTAAATTTATTTAATATTCGCCCATCGGTGTTAATGGAAGCGAAAACGAAACTGTTTTGTATGTGTTGAATACTCACATCATCGAAGTGCTTTTTATTTAAAACACTGTATTGAGGGTCAAGTGTTGTGATAATATCGGGAATAATTCCATGTTTGGTTAAAGTCTTATGGGTTGCACCAATAGCTACAATGATAAAGCGATCTTTATTTTCTTTGACCCATTCAATATTTTCATGCAACGAAGGTCCTGCTGCTAAAAAAAGTACTGGCAGATTGGTTAAGGCTTCTTCGTGGTCATTTTTAAATTGCAGAATAGGGTATTTGGTAATTCGGGTGGCAACATTTTTCCAAATATTTTCTAACATCATATGGTAGTTAAAACTGGTACTTTTGTGCGCTAAAATTGAAGTCAAGATATGATTGAAATAGCTTTCAATGTTATGGTCGGTTGTAAAATATTTAATTGAATAATTTTCGTAGGCTTTATGCGTCAAAAATTTTTCCAATTGTTCATCCATAATATGCGGATCATCCATAATAGAAAAAACAACCGTATTGCCATCTCGTGCAAGATCACCATAATCAACAACAAATAAAGAGAGTCTAAAAAGTTCAAGATTTTGTTCACAAACAAAAAAATCTTTGGCTTTTGTTTTTTCCAAAATTAAAGGAATATGTCTCCCTAAAAGCGTACCTACAAAGACAAATTTATCAATGTATTTGTATTTTTTAAATTTATAATCACCAATGGTATTTTCAAAAACTTCAAAATAGGGGAATAAATCATTGAGTAAAAGTTTATTGGCATATTCAAAGTTACAAAAGTATTCTACTTGGTTAAAAGTAGAACTGAACTTTTTCCCTTGAAAAAGCAGTGGCTCTAAAATTGAAAAGCTTCCTTTTGAAGTAAAATCAACTTTATTGACAGCCGTTCTATTGTATTTTCGTGGTTTTTTATTGTACATATAAGATTTGTTTTTTTTATCATAAATATCAAAATCACCATCTTGTTCTAAAAATTCTAAGCTGTAATTCTCTTTGTACAAGCCACTGTTAATGGCTTGAGAAAGAGAATCAACTCTTTGGTATAATCGGTTGTCATACTCATTTAAAAAAGATAAATTGGCTAAAAAGGTAGTAACAAGTGCATTTTGTAACTGCTCTTGTGCATTGTGTAAAGACATATAATAACCTTGTTTTAATATTTGAAATATTATACTACGACATGAATAAAAATCAAGAATTAGAAGCTCTCTATGATACAGTTGCTGCTATTTATTTAAAAAATGTTCAATTTCTATCTAAAAAATATCCTGCATTACATACGAAAATCAAACAGTTTGAAGCCCTTAAAATTGAGAACTTTTTTTTAGAGTTTATCAACAATCATTTTGAATTGGTTGATATCAATAAAAGACATTATTATGGCTGCAATCCATTTTTAGATGCACAAAGACGATGTTTAAATATTCAAGATAAACCCTCTTTTAATTTACTTAAATCAAAAGAGATTACCCAAGCAGTCTATTATAAAAATGCCATTAATGCTTTTGAGTATATCAACGAATATTTGGAACTTAATACACTTAATCACCATGTTGCTTACGATAAATTTATTTTTTTAGGCACACTTTTAGGCGTGCATCTAAATGATTTGGATAAACAATTGCATTCAAAAGTCTATTTAATTCTTGAAGACAATATTGAGATTTTTAGATTGTCGTTGTTTTTAACCGATTATGAAGCCCTAAGTGTCAATGCTCAACTCTTTTTTTGTATTGCTCAAAACCATTGTGAAACCATAGAAACTTTAATGCGTTTTTTAAACTACAAAACAGCCTATAATCATCGTATTGGCTTTGAAGTTGCCGATGAAAAAAGCATTGAGTTTATTGATCTCGTAACTAAAGCTTGTGTCGATTATGACCCCTATAATTACCCTTTTTCTGAATATTTAATCAGTCTAAAAAGGGCATTTTTTTATAAGCAACATTCATATTATGGCATCTTAAATTGCCAAAAAAAAGAGACTGTATTAACTAACCCCATCCTTTTTTTAGGAGCAGGTCCCAGTTTGGCAAAGAGTATTGAGTGGGTTTATTTGCATCAAGATGCCTTTATTGTGGTTTGTGCAGCAGCTTGTTTGAGACGTTTGGAGCTTTTAGATATTGTTCCTGATATGATTTTAAGTGTCGATGGACAATATAAACAAGTCATACGACAATTTGATGTGCATGAAAAATATTATCGCAACTCTTTAATTATTGCTTCAACAAAAACGAATGAAGAGGTTATCAAAAAGCAAAATCAAGAGAACACTTTTTTTATGTCTGATAACATTGAAGTCTTTGAAAATACAGGAATATTTACAGGTGTTACAGTGGGAGATGTGGGATTGGATTTGCTTTTACGTTTGGGTGCAAACGATATTTATATGTTGGGATTTGATGCGTGTGTCTCAAAAAGTGGAAAAACCCATGATACCCTTTATAAAAACAATACAGTTAAAATGCAAAAAAGCGATGTACTGCAAAACAGTGGCTTAAATACCCAAAAAGATTTGATTGTTGTCAAAGGCAATTTTGAAGAAGAGGTTTATACCTTCGTGCAATATGGTCAAATGATAGACTCTATTGCTTCAATTACTTCAAATTTGTCTAAAGATGTGAGAATTTTCAATCTTTCACATGGAGCCTATTTTAACAATACTATTCCTTTAAAAAAAGAGGAAATTTCGTGGACAAGTTTTTCAAAACTAAATAAAAGTAATATCCATAATGAAATCAAACAAAAATTGATAAGTTTATCGTCTAAAACACTTACTCAAAAAGATTTAAGAGATATTAAACAAGAACAAAAGATTATTAAAAAGCTTAAAACAACGCCTTTAGCTAAATTGGAAAAAGAGTTTATCTCGCTTAAAAGTTCATATAAAAATGCCTTATCTCTTCAAATTATTGAAAAATGTTTAAACCTTTTATCACCTTATAATCAAGCGATTAATACACAAAAAAGCCAAGAATTACACCACAAACACTTAAGTGAAGTGATTCAAAATTTAGAAAAATTTTATTTAACTTTGTAATAGCTATTTAAGTGGCGTTATCATAAAATCATTAAATTTGATTAAAAAAGAGATGTGAAAAATGAGACTTTATCAAGAGCAAATAAAGGTATTAAAAGATACGCTAAAAACGATTTCATCCACAGCTCAACTCTACTTATTTGGAAGCCGAGTTGATGATACTAAAAAAGGCGGAGATATTGATTTGCTCGTAGTCTCTAAAGAGATGACAAAAAAAGATTTAAGAGCGTTACGAATAGAATTTTTCAAACATTTTGGTGAACAAAAAATGGATATCGTACTTGACAATGGAGAGTTTAAAAACCCTTTTACAAGGCATATTATAAAAAAGGCTATTGCATTATGATGACAGATAAAATTAAACACGACCGAGCACTTCTTGAAAAACAACTGTTTTGGGTAGAAATATCGTTTAATGAGTGTAAAACAATAGGTATTAAGCCAGAGTATACCGTTGAAGAGTTTGGTAAATTTGAAACTTTATGCAGCAGATATAGCAGAGGAATTGACTTTTTGATACGAAAATTATTTCGAAGTATTGATGAATTTGAATTTGAAAATCAAGGAACTTTAATCGATGTGGTTAATAATGCCCATAAAAGAAATTTATTTGAAGATATGGAAGAGTTAAGAGTAATGAAAGATATTAGAAATACGATTGTTCATGAATATATTGAAGATGAACTTGCGGATATATTTGATGAAGTACTGGAATATACTGAAAAATTAATCATAATCATTAAAAATAGTTTAGAGTATATCGATAAAAAGTGTTTAAAATAGCGAAAATAAAGCCTTATGCATGACGTAAAAAAGCTTAAAAAGTATTATTCTCCAATTCTTTAAATTAAATAAAAGTGTAATTTTATTTTAAGTTGATTTATCATAGAATCAACCAATTTATTAAAAGAGGAAAACTCTATGTCTTCACTTCAAAAAGAGTCTAAAATATACGGTGCCGTTGAGAGCCAAAGTTATATTACTTTTACAGGGTTTTGCAAAAGAATCTATGACACAACCCAACAAAGTGTCGATGTATTTGTCGATGATGTAAAAATCGACACCATTCAAGCCAATCAAAAAATTGCCGACATAGAAAATAAATATGAAGTGTTTGATACCAATGGTTTTTGTTTTACCTATGAATTGCCCAAAGAATACATTGGACAAAAGCATAAACTGGAGTTTAAGACCCAAGATGGAGAGCAACTGCTCCATTCTCCTACCCATACGCTTGATAAATTCAGTCCATTGTACAATCAAGCGATGTTTATTGAAAGTTTGAAAGAACCGTTAAAATACAATGCAATCGACAATGGTTATACTAAAAATGCCTTGAGTTTTATTGCTATTGAAGAGAACTTAAGTGATGAAGGTTTTATTGAGTTTGTCCTTGAAATGTGTAAAAAACATAAAGAGTTAACACTGAGCATTTTTTATTTTAATGAACATCAAAAAAATCAAGTTACAAAAGTGTTGAGTCAAGTTAAGCACAAAAACTTTTTTAATCCGACTTGTGTGGAAGAATTGATAAAAAACAGTGAAATTTACTTACATAATGTCGTAGAAGAGTTTCGATTTACGATTAATGAAGAGTATTATAATAAAGTTAAAAATGTTCAAGCCATAAAAGAGAATCTTTTCATGATAGAACTCACACGTAAAGCCAAAAAGAAAAAAGAAATAACTGAAATGGTTGTAGATACAGTAACACCCATTTTGTTTGAAACTTCAGTTATATCTGAAATGTTTAAAGAAGATGAACGATACCAAGAATTTGTTTTTATGAATTCGCTAGGAAGAGTTGATAAAGAGAAAATCAAAGATATGTATTGCCCAAATTCTATCGGGTTTTTAGCTACCAAAGAGAATTTGGAAGACGAAGAGTTTGTCGAATATGTAAATGAAATAATAAAAGATTTTCCAGAGTATTATTTTAAGGCTTTATATTTTGATAAGAATTCAATAAAAGAGATAAAAAATAAGTTTCAACATAGCAATTTAAATTTAATAGAACTAAAAAGTGCAAAAGATATTTTTGAAAACTTGGAAGTGTATTTAAGCAATTATGAAAAAACATTTAAAGATAGATTTGAAATGCCTATTATGAATCTTTTAAGATATAAATCTAACGATATAGCATTATTACCTTTGGGTCTTCATAGAGATAAATATCTTACTTTATGGGAGTTTGAAAATCAAAATAAAGTATATTTTAAAAAACTACTAGATAATCTTGAATATCTAGGTTTTAATGAAGATGATATAAATAAATATGGAAATAGTTTTAATGCAATAAGTTTTAAATCATATAGTGAAAAATATAATATAGATATAAATTTTAATTTAGATGAATCTACTAGAATAGCTTATATTTATTATAATTTAAAATTAGGTTATAAAAATCATATTTATTTTAAAGAAATTATAAATAGAGTAAAAAAATCCATAGAAGTACAAAAATGAATGAAAATAAAATACTACATGTGATGATTCTTGATAAGTTTTTAGCTCCATTTATAGATTTTGTAGATGAAAATTTTGGAAGAGAGAATCATCACTATGTATTTATCACGAGTGAAAAATATGAATACGGATTAACTCCTGAGCATAAAGTAGAGTTTTTGTATACTGATGATGATATATTTATAACACTTTTAGACTATATGAAAATGGCTAAAAAAATTATACTTCATGGACTTTGGAGAGACAAAGTTGATATATTGCTCTATTTCAATCAAGAATTACTTAAAAAATGCTACTGGGTTATGTGGGGTGGGGATTTTTATTTTCCAGAAACTAAAAGTAAAATACGCCATGAGATTATTAAAAAAATGGCTTATCTAATTACTTATATTAAAGATGATTATGAATTAACTAAAAAATGGTATGGTATTAGTGGTAAATATTATGAATGCTTTATGTATCCTAGCAATATATATAAAGAATATAATATTAAAGCAAAAGAAAATACCACAATAAATATACAACTTGGTAACTCTGCTGACCCATCGAACAATCATATTCAAGTTCTTCAACAGCTTATAAAATACAAAGATGAGGATATAAAACTATTTGTACCTCTTTCTTATGGTGAAAAAGGCTATGCTAAAGAGGTTATCACTAAAGGTAAAGAACTTTTTGCAGATAAATTTATACCTCTCACAGAGTTTATGCTTTTTGAAAAATATTTAGAATTTATGAGCAAAATTGATATAGCTATTTTTGCTCATAAACGACAACAGGCAATGGGAAATACAATTTCATTGTTAGGATTTGGGAAAAAAGTATATTTAGATACACAAACTGCACAATTTAATTTTTTAAATAATCATGACATTAGTGTCTTTAATGTAGAAGAGATTGATTTAATAGAATTAAATAAAGAAATATCATATAAAAATAAAGAAAAAATTAAATATCTGTTTTCAAAAGAATCATTAAAAAGAGATCTTCAAAGAATTTTCAATGACTAAAAGAATTCTAATAATTGGTGGGGGAAAATGGCAAGTACCTATTATAAAGAAAGTTAAAGAAAAAGGCTGTTATGCGATTTGTTCAAATCTTTATGAAGATTCTATTGGTTTTGAATATGCTGATAAATCATATGTTGTAAATGTATTAGACAAAGAAAGAAATTTACAAATAGCAATAGATGAAAAAATTGATGCTGTAATTACTGATCAAAGTGATATAGCTGTTAATACAGTAGCTTATATATCTGAAAAACTTGGTTTAAATGGCGTAGGTGTAGAGTTAGCTAACCTTTACACAAATAAATTTAGAATGAGAAAAGAATTAATTATTGAAAATCTTTTTCATCCAAAATATAAAGAGTGTAAAACAATTGATGAGGCTATAGACTTTTTTATCACATTAGGTTCGGATGCTATTATTAAGCCATTATCAAATCAGTCGAGTCGAGGTGTTTATAAAATAACTTCTATCAATGAATTAAAAGAAAGATTTAATTATACAATGGAACATTCTGTAGATAATACTATACTAGTAGAAGAATTTATCGGTGGATTTGAACTTACCGTTGAAGGTTTTAAAACAAATAAAAAACATTATACATTAGCTATTTCAAAAAAAGAACATTATAAAAATCTTCCTAATGTTGCAAAGTCATTAATTTATCAAACTAAGTTTGAAGAATTTAATCAAAAAGAAATTGAAAAAATTAATAATAAATTATTTGAAAAGTTAGCTTTTGGAATTACACATGTTGAATATAAATATTGGAATAATAAGTTTTATCTGATAGAGGCTGCAATTAGAGGTGGTGGAACTAAAATATCTTCACATATCATCCCAACTGTTTCAGACATTGATGTTAATGAATTACTTATTAAATCAGCTTTAGGTGAGACTAATTTAAGTGTTGATTTAAATAAAAATAAAAATTGTGCAGTTCTTAGGTTTTTTGATTTTGAAATTGGTAAAGTAAAAAAGATTAATGGAATAGATTTTTTAAAAGATAATCCTAATATTATAGATTTTGATTTTGAATTTCAAGTTGGAGATATAATAAACTCTCCAAATGATGATAGAAGCCGTGTTGGGTACTTTATAGCCTATTATAAAAAAGAAAAAGATTTACAAAAATTAATAAAAGAAGTTGATGAAAAGGTATATTTAGAATATGAGTAGAGTTTTTGATTCACATATCCATTTTAATATGAAAGCAAGTGATATTGTAAATGACTTTAAAAAAGTAGCTAGTGAATTAGAGGGATTTATACTTATTTTAAATACAGATAAAGAAAAACAGTTATTTTTAAATTTTTTTTTGAATGATTTTAGTGAAAATTATCCATTGTCTGCCATTGCTTTAAATTATGAATTATTTGATTCTGAAATTATTGATTTACTGGTTTCAAAAAATATAAAATTAGGTATTAAGCTTCATCCAAGATTGTCAAATATTACAGTTAATAATTTTAAAAATATATACAATAAGATGCAAAGTTTAAAATTTTCATTTATAATAATTGATTGTTTTTATTATGGTTCAAATTTAGTAAATCATATTAATTTAGAGTTATCAATATATATTGCAAAAAAGTTTAGTAATATAAAAGTATTATTAGCTCATGGTGGAGGACATAAAGTATTAGAGTATATGCTTTATACAAGAGATTTAAAAAATATTTATTATGATTTTTCTTTTTCTTTAGCGTATCTAAAAGACTCCTCTATTTGGGTTGATTTCATTAAATTTTTTAAATTTAATGAAAATAGAGTTTTATTTGGTTCTGATTATCCAGAATTCAAAATTAAATATATGAAATCTTGCTATGATGAAGTTATAAAAAAAGCATTAAATAAAAATAACTCTGAATTAATTGAAAAATTAAATTATAAAGAGTTTTTGGAGATTGAATAAATGTTAAATATGCCAGAAACAGATAAAAATATTGTGGTAGATAGATATTCTGGAAGATATAAAGAATTTGGATATTCACCAAAAACTTTAGGCTGGGATAAAGGAAAACAAGATTTAAGATATCATATTTTATTTGAAGAGTTTAATTTGGAGAATAAATCAATTTTAGATATTGGATGTGGATTTGGAGATGCAAATAAAGTAATTAGTCAAAAAACAAAGAATTATACATATTTAGGAATAGATCTAGTAGAAGACTTAATAAATGAAGCTAGAAGAGTCTATAAAAATAAAGATAATATAAATTTTATTATAGATGATTTTTTAAATACCAAACTTGATAACCAATTTGATATAGTAGTTGCATCTGGTATATTTAATTTTAAATTACAAGAAGAAGATAATTATATCTTTATTGAATCTTTTATGAAAAAAGCTTTCCAATTAGCTAATGATGGTTTTGCATTTGATTTTCTATCTGATAGAGTTGATTTCGAATATGAACATACTTTTCACAGTTCCCCATCTAAAATATTAGATATGTGTTATAAATTAAGTAAAAATATTATTTTGAAAAATCATTATATGCCATTTGAGTTTGCATTAGTGGTTTTTAAAGATACTAGTTTTACAAAAGAAGATACTATATTTAAAAGGTTCAAAAATGAAAAAGAGTATTATAGATTTTATTAAAAGAAATAGAGTTTCTACTACAGAAATTGCAGATTGTTTAGAAAAATCTGGTGCTATTTTAAATACAAATTCAGTTAATAAAGGACATTTTGCTGTAGGTAATCTCTTTTATGTATATGCTTGTAATGGAACTAATTGGGATGTACATGAACAAATACAAAATATCCAAGATAATGATATTGTTTTTATAGACATACTTGATAATGAAAATGAAGCAGTTTTTGGAGATTTAGTTTCAAAATATTTATTATTATATAAACAAGCTGGAGCAATAGTAACAAATGGTTTATTAAGAGATGCTCCTAGACTCATTAAGGAAAATTGGAAAATATGGTGTAAAGGTTTTTGTCCAGTAGGTTATATAAATGATGATATACAAAAAAGTGAGTATCAGTTAAAACAAATACAATTAAGAAAAAATTTTTATAATGGTACAATTGCCGTTTGTGATGATACTGGAGTTGTAGTGATACCTAAAGAGTTTCATAATAAAGAATTTTTAGAAAAAATCAAATATATTGAAGACCAAGAAGATATTTGGTTTGAATGTATAGATAGAAAAAAATATACTACTTTTGAAACAGTTTGTCTAAAAAAATACTTAAAGGAATAATTTTGCTAATACCATTTAACAGAGCACCATTTACAGGTAATGAACAAAAATATATTTTAGAATCTATAAAAAGTAGTAAAATCTCAGGAGATGGAGATTTTACAAGAAAATGCCAAACTTGGTTTGAACAAAATCTTACTTGTAAAAAAGTTTTTCTTACTCCATCTTGTACACATGCACTTGAGATGGCTGCTATTTTATTTGATATAAAAGAGGGTGATGAAGTGATTATGCCTTCATATACTTTTGTATCTACTGCAAATGCTTTTGTACTTCGAGGTGCAAAAATAGTTTTTGTAGATATTCGTCCAGATACTATGAATATAGATGAGACAAAAATAGAAGAAGCAATTACTTCTAAAACAAAAGTGATAGTTCCAGTTCATTATGCAGGAGTTGCTTGTGAGATGGATACAATTATGGATATAGCAACAAGATACAATCTTTTTGTAGTTGAAGATGCAGCACAAGGTATGATGAGTAAATACAAAGGTAAAGCTCTTGGGACTATTGGACATCTTGGAACTTTTAGTTTTCATGAAACAAAAAACTATACAAGTGCTGGA
>JBAYZM010000056.1:0-11551 GCA_041672515.1 Arcobacteraceae bacterium | reverse complement strand
CGGCAATTTTCTTTAAATGGTTTTGTTAATAACGATGAAAGTGGCGTTACTGTTGTGCTTCAAGGTGACGAAAAAGCCATTGATGCTTTTATTGAAGAACTCAAAAAAAATCCACCACCACTTTCTTGTATTGACACTATTGATATTCAAACATCTGAAATAAAAGAGGTGTTTGAAAATTTTACTATTGAACACACCCAAGTTCAAAACAGTAAAACTTCTTTGGTATCTCCTGATATTGCGGTGTGCAAGGATTGTATTGAAGATATTTCAAATCCCAATAATTTTCGCTTTAATTACGTACTGACCAATTGTACGAATTGCGGTCCTCGATATACAATTATTAAGACTGTCCCGTATGACCGAATTCATACTTCTATGAGTGTATTTCCCTTATGCCCCACATGTAAAAAAGAGTATGAAGACCCCACAAACAGACGCTACCATGCGCAACCCATTTGTTGTCCTACGTGTGGACCTAAACTTTCTTTGTTTGATAAAGAGAATAATGAGATTGCCAGCCATACAAAAGCCTTAGAAATGGTTGCTCAAAAAATAAAACAAGGCGAAATTGTTGCCATAAAAAGCTTGGGGGGATTTCATTTGGTGTGTGATGCCACGAGTAATTACGCGGTCAATAAACTTCGACAACGAAAAAATAGACCCACAAAACCATTGGCAGTATTGTGCAAAAATCTTGAACAAATAAAAAATATGGCAACGCTTTTAAAAAGTGAAGAGAGTATTATCACTTCCAAAGAAAAACCCATTGTACTTGTAAAGAAAAAGAACACTTCCCTATTAAGCGCCAGCGTTGCACCCAATATCGACCGCATAGGTGTTTTTTTGCCTTTTACTCCTTTACATTATTTGCTTTTTAAGTCTATCGATACTCCTTTGGTTGCAACGAGTGCAAATATCAGTGATGAACCCATTATCATTAAAAAAGATGAACTCTATAAGAAACTCACCTTTGTTTTTGATTATGTCTTAGATTATAATCGAGCCATAATCAATGCGTGTGATGACAGCGTTGTGCAAGTGGTCAATGACAGAGTATTTCTTCTTCGTAAAGCTCGAGGATATGCTCCTAGCTTTTTAAAACTCCCTAAGGTTTCAAGCAAAAAGATTTTAGCCCTTGGAGCAAACCAAAAAAACACCATTGCATTGTGTTTTGAAGATACGGTTATCATTTCTCCTCATATTGGCGATTTAAACTCTATTGAGTCAATGGTTTTCTTTGAAAATACCCTTGAAACATTTCAACGTTTTTATGATTTCAAGCCCGATGTGATTGTTTGCGATAAACACCCCGCGTATGAAACCACCAAATGGGCAAAACAACAAAGTGTACCTGTGGTGCAAATACAACACCACTATGCCCATGTTTTAAGCAGTATGGCTCAATATCATTTAGAGCAAAAAGTTTTGGCGTTTGCTTTTGATGGCACAGGGTATGGTGATGATGGCAATATTTGGGGCGGAGAAGTCTTTATTGCTTCAAAAAAAGAGTATGTGCGCATTAAACATTTTGAGTATTTTAGACTGCTTGGTGGAGAAATGGCAATCAAACAAATCAAACGAGTAGGGCTTTCGTTGTTGTTTGAAAACTACACATTAGAAGAGTTATTGACTTTAAATAACCCTTGCTTAAAAGCGTTTAGCAACAAAGAAATAGAGCTGTTGCACACCGTTTGGAATAAAGGATTAAATGCACCTTTAACCTCTTCTGTGGGGCGATTGTTTGATGCGGTGTGTTCATTGTCTGGCATTGAACACAATGTCAGTTACGAAGGGGAGAGTGGTTTGCTTATTGAACAAGCGTATGATAACTCCATAGAAGAAGCCTATTCCTACGATATTACAGCCAATACGATTCAAATCAATAAAGCCATAAAAGAGATGATTGAAGAGAACAACAGCCGACAAATTTGCACCAAATTTATCAATATGTTAGCCAATATTATTATTGAACTCTCCCATGAACACCCCACACTGGACATCGTACTTACAGGTGGCGTGTTTCAAAATAAAACCTTACTTGAATTAGTCACGTCCAAACTTGATATTTTGGGGCGAAAATATTATTACAGCAAAGATGTTCCTTTGAATGATGCAGGAATATCATTGGGGCAAATTTATTCGCAAATATGATATTTATGTACTAACTTTTTGAATGCAACGAAGTGCGTATCATTTTATTTCGTCCACTGTTTTTTGCACTGTAGAGTAGCTC
The DNA here is from genome assembly GCA_041672515.1 of Arcobacteraceae bacterium. Taxonomy (GTDB): domain Bacteria; phylum Campylobacterota; class Campylobacteria; order Campylobacterales; family Arcobacteraceae; genus Marinarcus. The sequence continues at coordinate 9,315 of JBAYZM010000056.1, read as the reverse complement.
ATCGGCGTGTTGGAGTATTTCATCGATGTGTTGATACTCTTTTTTATCACTTAAACCTAAACTGATGGTAAATTTGATTTTGTGTTGCTCAATATGTAAAACTGCATTTTCGCACTTTTGACGTATTTCTTCACCAATGGTTTGAGCTTCGTCAAGCGTTTTATTTTTAAATGTTAAACAAAACTCTTCTCCACCAATGCGTCCAAAAATGGTATTTTTATCAATGATTTCATTGACAATATCACAAAAAGCAATGAGAATTTTATCGCCAATAGCGTGTCCATAGGTATCGTTGATGTGTTTAAATTTATCAATATCAATGATAATAACCGACAAAGGCAAATCATTTTTAATGGCTTGATTTAATAATGTTTCACTTTCAATAAAATAGTTTCTTCGATTGCTTATTTTGGTTAAGTGGTCTTTATTGGCTAAGGTGTAAAGCTCTGTATTTTTATCTTGCAGTTTGGTTAACGATCTTGATAATTGGTTGGTTCGTCGTTTGACTTTACTTTCAAGCAGTTTATTGTGTTTTTCTAGGTTCTTTTGATTTTTAAAAATGATTAAGAAAATAATAAAAAGAAAAACAGAAACGATAAGATTGAAAACCAAAAGAGTATTTTTACTGTTATTGACAAGCTCTCGGGTGTTATTGGTGATAATGGAAAAAAGATAGGCGTTATTATAATCAAAAATTTGAATGCAGTTTTTTAATTCCGTTTCACTTTTTATGACAGCCACTTTTACATTGGTTAAGAGGGTGTAATCAAAAGCAAAAGCCGTTTCTCTTGGTAAATATTTGTCTGAAAGATAGATTTTTTCAAAAACATTCGTAGAGAGATTTAAATCTGCATCAGTAATAATTTTACCCATAAAAAGATAGCCATTGGCTTGTTCAGTCGAGTCAGTATTGGTGATTTTTTCTTTACTAATATATAAGTAATGGGATTTATATTTAAAAATAGTATTGGCTTGGCTGGTTTCTTTAAACGTAGAGATTAACGCATTTTCAAAATCATTTTGTTGGGTTTCTAATGGTTCATTTTCATATTTTGAATACAAATGTTGGTTATCTAAGGTGACATAAACAGCAAAATCGAGATTTAAATCTTTAATGGCAGTTGAACCTTCCCTGAAGTTTTCAAAAATATATGAGGAGTTGTTTTGATTTAAGAAATCGTAAGTATCGTCCCATTTTGCATAGTCATTGGTGTTATTGCGAATGACTTCCATGTTTTTATTCATGGCAGATAAAAGGGTTTCAATGTTGTTTTTATTTTGTTTTTCTTCCAATTCAATAAAACCAACAATAAAGAGTTTGTAGCTCATAAACGATAAAAATAAAACAATAGATAAGTAGCCCAGAACAAACAGAACAATATTTATTTTAAGATATTTAAAGTACATATTTCCAACCATTGTTTAATTAGGAGTAATATTATCCTAATTTTCAAAAGAATTTATAATTTATATAATTAATGTCTATAACTTAAGTTTTTATAAGAAAGACACATTTTTCTCAAATAAAATAGAGTTTTTTTAAGATTTCAATTTGTTTGTTTAACACAAAATTGTATTTAAACTCACACTCTTTTAAATAATAAAAGAAGTTTTCGCAAGAGACTCCTTTGTATTTTTTTAAGTTTTGCTCTAAATATGCCCAAAAAACATTTAATGGCGTAGTATAGGCATTGGCAGATTGTATTTTATGCCATGAAAGGTATTTTTCAAAGTTTTTGTCTTGTTCTTTAAGTGAGCTTTTTACTAAAGGCGGCATAAGCAAAGTGTAGATAAAACCATGGGAGTAAAAACCAATAATATTAATGGCTTCATAGAGTGATTTTTTCTTTTGATGGTGTTGGCGTTGAGTGAAATAATAGAACTCTTCATAATCACTGTTTTGAGCAGATGTTTGATGGTATTTTTCTTGTAAATATGAAGCAATGAGTTTTCTAAAAAGTGAATACTTGTTTGAAACGGTTTTGTAATTGAGTTGCAAAAGTTTGGAGCTGTGCAAGGCGTTGATGTTACTGCAAAAATGGGTCAAGATTTGGTAATCGATGGCGTACTTTGTGTATGAAAATTTATAGTAGCACGAAGCACATTTTTTATAGTTATTTTGAAGCGAATAGAGTTTTGGTGCGTTACATTTTGGGCAATTCATGCCGTATTGTACTCTCTTTGTTCTAAAAATACCCAAGCGTAATAAAATATTAGTTTCTTTTTAAGATAGTTTGACTACACTTAAAAAAATGAATAACGGTTCAATAAAACTAAACTAAGGAAATAACTATGTGTAAAGATTGCGGTTGCAGTATAACAGACCATCATCACGACCATCACGATCACGGAGATCATCACCATCATGAACATAAGCACGAACATCAAAGTCAAACTCACCAAAATGCCCATGAGACTTTGCATCATAATCCCCAACTCAATGATGCCAAAACCATTTCCGTCATAAAAAAGATTTTGGATAAAAATGACCACGAAGCAGGACACAATCGGGCACATTTTGATTCACACAAAGTTTTAGGCATTAATCTTATGTCAAGTCCAGGCAGTGGAAAAACCTCTTTACTTGAAGCGTTTGCCACATTAGCTCCTTTTAAATTTGCTGTAGTTGAGGGCGATTTAGAAACTTCAAGAGATGCCGACCGACTCACTGCCAAAGGCATTCAAGCCGTACAAATTCAAACAGGAAGTGCGTGTCACTTAGATGCGTTTATGGTGCACAAAGGGTTACACGACATTAAATTAAGCGACATTGATGTTTGCTTTGTTGAAAATGTAGGAAACCTCGTATGCCCAGCTTCGTATGATGTGGGAACACACTTGAATATTGTATTGGTCAGTGTGCCTGAGGGTGTGGATAAAATCATTAAATACCCTGTGATGTTTAGAAGTGCGGATTTGATTTTAATTACGAAAACCGATTTACTTCCTTATTTTGAGTATGACATTGAAGCCGAGAAAAAAGAAGCTCGAAAACTTAAACCCAATGTTGATATATTAGAAGTATCTACTAAAGATGAAGCGAGTATCAAACGTGTGTTAGAGTGGATTGAGTTTAAAATGAAGCACAGAGGTTAAGCGTATGTGTTTATCTATACCTTCAAAAATTACTAAAATAGATACTGAAACCAATATCGCCACCGTTGATACCATGGGTGTTACACGACAAGCTTCATTGGATTTAATCGACCAAGAGGTTACGATTGGGGATTATGTTCTTATTCACATTGGTTTTGCTATGAATAAAATCGATGAAGAAGATGCGTTGGAAAGTTTGAAAGTCTATGGTGAGATAATAGAGAGAATGGAAGAGGAAGACAGGCGTCAAGCCATACTTGATGACGATAATTGTCCCAATCGAGCTTAAAGATGTCTTTACAACTCAAAGATTTATACGACGGCTTTAGAAACCCAGAAGTCATCAAAGCCTTAGCTTCACAAATTCAAAAAGAGGCAAAAACACTTCCTAAAAAAATACGAGTCATGGAAGTGTGTGGAGGGCATACCCATACCATTATGAAATATGGTTTAAATCAACTTATGCCAAAAAACATCGAGTTTATCCATGGTCCTGGGTGTCCTGTGTGTGTGATGCCTAAAGAGAGAATTGACCATGCGTACACATTGGCTATGCAAGAGAATGTTATATTAGTCACCTTAGGTGATATGATAAAAGTGCCAGGAAGTAATGGAAACTTAGCCAATGCCAGAGCCAAGGGTGCTGATGTGCGGTTTGTCTATTCTCCCATGGATACGATTAAAATTGCTCTTGAGAATCCCACTAAAACGGTCATCTTTTTTGCCATTGGCTTTGAAACCACCACGCCCATGACCGTAGCACTCATTGATTATGTTCTTAAAAAGGGTATTGGCAATATTTTATTTCATATCAACCATGTTACAGTACCAGCACCCATGCGAGAACTCATTAACAGCCATGATGAACAAGTCAATTCTTATGACAGCCAAATCGATGCCTTTATAGGTCCTGCACATGTGAGTGTCATCAGTGGCAGTAAGATTTACGAAGAGTTTCCAAGAGATTACAATATTCCCGTAGTTGTAAGTGGTTTTGAACCCATTGATGTGATGGAAGCACTCTTAATGATTGTCAAACAGTTCAATGAAAAACGATGTGAACTCGAAATCCAATACACCCGAAGTGTGAGTTACGAGGGCAATATTGTCGCTCAAAAACTCATTGATAAATATTTAGATTTTGGAAGCAGTTTTAAATGGCGAGGATTAGGACGAATACAAAATTCAGCCCTCAAACTTAAAAGTGAATATGAGAAATACGATGCCGAAGTCGTCTATAAAGAGATACTTCCTATTGATGAAATCGATGACCACAAACTCTGTATTTGCGGTGACATCATGCGAGGCATCGCCAAACCCAATGAGTGTACGGTCTTTGGAACGATTTGTAAACCCAATAGCCCATTGGGAAGTTGTATGGTGTCAAGTGAGGGGGCGTGTAGTGCCTATTATAAATTTGGAAACCTAATTTAAAATATCATCTTTTGGCGGAACTCTGCGTTGAAAAAGTCAATTTAGACACTCACTTACATCAAGTAAGCTCATGCCTAAATTGACTTTTCCGCCTTGATTTTCACTCAAAATCTAATATTTTAAATTAGGTTTAGCATATATAGTTTTAAAATTGTGATTAAATATAATTTATTGTAAAGTGTTGAAAATAAAAAATAGTGGAATTAATGGAAAATATAATTTATGAATATAATGAAGTAAAAAATGACAAATTAACACAACATATAATAAATACTTCTGCTTTACATACCTTTTTTAAATTAGAATGGAAAACACTAAAAGCACAACAATATTGTGGAATATTAAATTTTGACAAACAAGACTATTATATACTTCCAAAAATTGCAAACCATAATGACGAGCAAAATCTCAATATTTTTATTTATATGTTGATGTATGCTTATGATGTGAAGTTATCCAATGAACAAATTGCTTGTTGTAAAAACCAAGAAAAACATACTATTTTAGAAGTGTTTGTTCAGATGTTTGCAAGTGGTCTTTTAAATGAATTAAAAAAGGGGATACACAAACAGTATTTAACTCAACAAGATAATTTACCTGTCTTAAAAGGGAAGTATCTTATCAATGAAAATCTAAAATACAACTTCACCAAAAACAGAATCTATTGTGAATACGATGAGTTAAGTCCAAATAATGAGCTAAATCAGTTTTTCTTGTACGCTGTAAAACAGTTGCAAAAGTTTGTAAAAGATAAAAAGCTTTTAAAACAGTGTGAACTTATTTTTGATGAGGTTGAAGATAAGCAAATCAATATCAATAAATTGAATAGCATTCATTTCAATAGACTCAATCAAAGATTTAAAACAAGCTATGAAATCGCCATCTTACTTTTGAAACAATCTATTCCTTTATTTAACCAAGACAAAAAATCCTTTGCATTTTTGTTTGATATGAATGTGTTGTTTGAGAAGTTTATTGCAAGGGCAATTAAAGAGTTACATAGCAGTGTAAGAATACAAAATAAAGATGATTTTAACGATTTAATATTAAAGCCCGATATTATTTTAGAAAATCAAATTATAGATACAAAATATAAAAAGATAAAAGCACTTAAAGATATAAAGCAAAGCGACAAACTTCAAGCGTTTGCTTATGGCGTAAATTATAAAGTCAATAATGTTATGCTTTTGTATCCTAAGCATTTGGATGATGTAAATGAAAGTTTAGTTTTAGGTTGTAATGAAACAAAAGTAAATTTAAAAATAGTTTGTATAGATTTGAATTTTAGTGGTGAATATGAAGGGTTTATAAAAGTAATAAAATCTAGGATAGGGGATCTCTTATGCGTTTAATTAACAATAGTTTTTATCAAGATATTAAAGAGTTATTGCATAGTGCTAAAAGCATAGTTTACCAAACGATAAACTCTACCATGACTCAAACCTATTATGAAATAGGAAAAAGAATAGTTGAAGAAGAACAAGGCGGAGTTGCTAGAGCTGAATATGGAAGAGCTTTATTAAAAAGTTTATCAAATGAACTTACCAAAGAGTTTGGAAATGGTTTTTCTATTGATAATTTAAAAAATATGAGACGATTTTATTTATGTTTTCAAAAAAGTGAGACACTGTCTCACCAATTCAAATTAAGCTGGTCGCACTATATATTTTTAACACGAATTGAAAATACAGATGAACGAAACTTTTATGAAATAGAAGCCATAGAAAACAGTTGGAGTTTAAGAGAACTTAAAAGACAGTTCGATACGGGACTTTTTGAAAGATTGGCATTAAGCAAAGATAAATCAAAAGTAAAAGAGTTAGCCACAAAAGGTCATAGAGTACAAAACATTAATGATATGATAAAAGACCCATACATTTTAGAGTTCGTAGGGCTTCCAGAATTATCAAGTTATAGTGAGAGTGATTTGGAGCAAAAGCTTATTGATAAGTTAGAACATTTTTTACTTGAACTAGGCAAAGGCTTTACCTTTGTTGCACGACAAAAAAGATTAACCATCGATGAAAAACATTTTAAAGTAGACTTGGTTTTTTATAACAGACTTTTAAAATCATTTGTGGTGATTGATTTAAAAATAGGGGAACTCAAACATCAAGATATAGGTCAAATGATGATGTATGTAAATTATTTTGACAGATATGAAAAAACAGAAGATGAAAATCAAACGGTAGGTATAATTCTTTGTAAAGATAAAAGTAAAACTTTAGTGGAACTAACACTTCCAAAGGACAATAATCAAATTTATGCAAGTAAATATTTAACCGTATTGCCAAATAAAGAAGAGTTTAGGAAATTATTGGAAGAGGGAGAGTGAAATGCCACGAATAACACAAGAACATATTAAAGATGTATATAAAAAATTTAAAGAATATTTTGAATTAAATAATGATGATTTTTTTCAAAGAGTTCCAAAACACATTGTTGAAGACATAAAAAAAATCATTAAAGATGAAAATATATTTGAATGGAATGATGCAAGTCTTAGCGATTATATTAATGATTTAATATATATGTTAAAAGGACAACAGTTTGCGAGAACAATAAATAGTTTTGCAGAAAAGTATTTTATAGAAAAGATTTGTCAGGATTTTGATACACAATTATGTATAAATGCAAAAGAATCATTGAAATTACATAAAGAGTATTATTCAAATATTATAAATAAAAAGAATGATACTAAATTAAACAAAGATGAGAATTACAATATGAAAACAAAAAACATAATGCTTTACGGTGCTCCAGGGGTTGGTAAAACTCATAATTATAAAAGACTTATTACTATGATAGAAAATGGTAATGATGAAAAAACTATCTTTGATACAATTTCTAAAAATGAAACTACCAATGATTTTGATAATTCAACTTTTGAAACAATAAAAAAAGAAAAAAGAATAGAGTTTGTAACCTTTCATCAAAGTTATTCTTATGAAGATTTTATTGAAGGATTTAGACCACAAGATAATGGAAATATAAAATTAGAAGATGGTATTTTTAAAAAACTTTGTAGCGATGCTGAAATAAATTTCTTAAAATCATCAAATAATAAAGCCATGCTATTTATAGATGCTATTGGTTTGTTACTAAAAGATAAAATTGAAAATCAAGAGAATGTAAAAATAAATTTAAAACGAAATAATAGTTATTATAATATCTATGACTATAACGATAAAACGATTTATTTTGAAAAACAAAATGGTGATAAATCGCATAGTTTATCAATGAAGACTTTAGAGAAAATGTATTATGAAGAGTCAAATACTATTATCAATGGAGGACTCGCCCCTTATTATAATCCATTATTAGAAGAACTGTTGAAATTAAAGAAAAAAGAAAATGTACAAAAAGAAGAACAAAAAAACTTCTACATAGTAATCGATGAAATAAACAGAGGAAATATCTCTAAAATCTTTGGTGAGCTTATTACTCTAATAGAAGAAGATAAAAGAGACAGTTACGAAGTAACTCTTCCATACTCAAAAGAGAAGTTTAAAATACCATCAAATCTTTATATCATAGCCACTATGAACAGTACAGATAAATCAATAGCCACAATAGATATAGCACTAAGAAGAAGATTTACATTTTTAAAGATGAAACCAAATATTGAGTTAGTTCCCGAAATTGCACAAAAGTTATTTACGAAACTCAATAACCATATTACAACAGCTATCAATGAAGATTATGCTTTAGGTCACAGTTACTTTATGAAAATTGAAGACAGCCATGATTTAGAATTTGTTAAAGAATATAAAATCAAACCATTACTTGAAGAGTATTTTTATGGGGATGATGAAAATTATAAAAAAGCAATAGATATACTTGATTTAAAAGAAGATACCAAGGACAACAAAAATGACTAAAACAATAACCCTAGCCCATGGAAATGGGGGAGAAGAGAATAACGAACTTATTTCAAAGGTGTTTTATAAAGCATTTAAAAATGAGATATTAGAAAAAAGTGAAGATGCGGCGGTGATTCATCATGGGGCTTTGGCGTTTAGTACGGACAGTTTTACGGTGAGTCCCATTATTTTCCCTGGGGCGGATATTGGTAAACTTGCTGTGTGTGGTACGTGTAATGACTTAGCCATGATGGGAGCGAAGCCTAAGTACTTGACCTGTTCAGTGATTTTAGAAGAGGGGTTTGAAATACGCACTTTGGAGAGAATTGTTAAATCCATGCAAAAAGAGCTTGAACAAAATGGTGCAATCATTGTCAGTGGCGATACCAAAGTCGTGCCCAAAGGCAGTGTGGATCAGATTTTTATTAACACTTCGGGTATTGGCGAGATTCAACAAAAAGGTATTTCATCAAATAATATCACAACCAACGATGTCATAATTGTTTCAAACTCCATAGGAAAACATGGTGCGACGATTTTTGCTGCAAGAGAAGGGATTGATTTAAGTACGACTTTGCAATCTGATTGTGCTTCTCTTTGGCCTGTGGTTGAAAAACTTATCCAAAATGACATTCCTTTAACGGCATTGAGAGATGCTACTCGAGGTGGCGTGAGTGCGGTTTTAAATGAGTGGGCAAAACAAAGCAACGTGTGTATTGAAATAGAAGAAAAAGACGTTCCCATTTGCGATGAGGTACAAGGCATTTGTGAACTGCTTGGCTTTGAAGCGTTAAGCTTAGCCAATGAAGGCACGTTTGTTTTAGCCATCAATGAAGTCTATGCCCAAAAAGCTTTGGACGTATTGCACGCTTGTGAGGTTTCAAAAGAGGCAAAACTCATAGGAAAAGTCAGCCAACAGTAT
>JBAYZM010000055.1:0-11628 GCA_041672515.1 Arcobacteraceae bacterium | reverse complement strand
AAAAAACGTTACAATGTTTGAAATGGGAATGCCCGGTGGACAAATAACAGGAAGTTCAGAAATTGAAAACTATCCCGGACAAAAAGAGATTGTTACAGGTATGGAACTCATGGAATCTTGGCCTGCACAAGCCATGAAATTTGGATTAAAACATGAAATGCAACAAGTCTCTAAAGTCACTAAAAGTGGCGATATTTTTACGGTTTTTTTAAGTGATGGAAGTTCTCAAGAAGCACGAAGTGTCCTTTTAGCAACCGGTTCTGTTCCTAAAAAAGGAGGCTTCAAAGGTGAGGCTGAATTTTTTGGACGAGGTATTTCTACGTGTGCCACATGCGATGGATTTTTTTACAAAAATAAAGAAGTTGCCCTTATTGGTGGGGGAGATTCTGCTTTAGAAGAAGCGGTGTATTTGTCAAAAATTTGTTCAAAAGTCTATTTGGTTCACCGAAGAGACACCTACCGAGCAGCACCTAGCACCATTGAACACATGAAACACTGCAAAAACATTGAAGAAGTTACCAATGTCAGTGTAGAAGAAGTCATTGGCGATAAAATGGGAGTAACTGGCTTAATTGTTAAATCAAATTCAACCGGTGAAACACGGCAACTCGATGTTCCTGGGGTATTTGTTTTTGTGGGACGAGATGTATTAAGTGATTGTTTAAAACAAGACAATGGAAGTTATCTTTGTGAAGTCAATGCCCAAAATGAAGTGGTGGTTGATTTGCGAATGAGAACTTCAATTAAAGGGTTATATGCTGCGGGTGATGTACGAATTGATGCAGCAAAACAAGTGGTGTGTGCCGCAGCAGATGGGGCAACCGCAGCAGTAAATATAATAGAATACTTAGGATAAAAGGAAAAATTCAATGATAAAAGTAGGAATTGTTGGAAGTACAGGAAGAGTTGGTTCACTATTAATCGATGATTTGGCATTGGATAATGAAGCTTCATTAGTAGCGTGTCATGTATTTGATGAGCTAAAAAAAGCCGTACCAGAAGGTACCGTCATTACAAACGATATGAAAGTTTTATTGGATGCAAGTGACGTCATTATTGATTTTAGCGCTCCAGCAGCAACGGAATTACTGCTTACTCAAATTGTTGAACAAGGTGGAAACAAACCTTTGGTTATTGCCACAACAGGATTTAATAAACACCAACAAAACCTACTCATTGAAGCCAGTAAAAAAGTCCCTATTTTATACGCCACCAACATGAGTTTAGGTGTTGCAGTATTAAATAAATTGGTTTTTTTAGCCTCAAAAGCGTTAAAAGAGTTTGACATTGAAATCGTAGAACAACATCATCGATATAAAGTCGATTCACCTTCAGGAACGGCACTGACGTTAGCAGAACATGCTGCAAGGGCGCGAGATTTAGATTTGGATAACGTTCGAGTTTCAGGGCGTGATGGTGATATTGGGGCAAGAACAAAAGATGAAATTGGGGTGATGAGTTTACGTGGTGGTGATATTGTAGGACGACATACGGTGGGATTGTACAACGATGGTGAATTTATTGAATTGCACCATACGGCAACGGCTCGAAATACATTTTCAAAAGGAGCTATTAAAGCTGCAAAATGGTTGGTCAATCAAGATGCAGGGTTATACTCTATTAACGATTGTTTAGGATTATAATATGTGTGCAATAGTTGGTATTTACGGTAATGACAACGCTTCTAGGTTGGCGTCAATTGCTCTTTTTTCTATGCAACATAGAGGTCAAGAAGCAACGGGTATTAGTTCTTCATGTCATGGTAAAATTCATACCATTAAAAACCGAGGTTTAGTCTCTGAAGTTTTTACAGAAGACGCCCTTAAAGTTCTTACAGGAAACATGGCGATTGGACACAATCGTTACTCAACAGCAGGGGGAGATTCTATTTTAGATGCCCAACCTGTGTTTGCCAAGTACAAATTGGGTGAAATTTCTATTGTTCATAATGGAAATTTAATCAACAAAGATGAAGTACGCAATGATTTAATCGACAAAGGTGCCATTTACCAAACGGGGATGGATACAGAAAATCTTATTCATTTAATTGCTAAAAACTCTAAAGATCGACTACGAGACAGAATAAAAGAAGCACTCGATAGAACGATTGGGGCGTATTGTTTTATTGTTCAATCGCGTTCAAAACAGTTTGTTATTCGAGATAAATACGGAATTCGACCTTTATCTTTAGGAAAATTAAAATCGGGTGGTTATATTGTTGCCAGTGAAACGTGTGCTTTTGATTTAGTTGATGCTGAATTTATACGCGATGTTCGTCCGGGGGAAATGTTAATTTTTGATGAAGATCAATCCGAACCAGAATCAGTTCAATTGTATGAGCCAGAATTTCGACCATGTGCTTTTGAATACGTCTACTTTGCACGACCTGACAGCGTCATTGACGGTAAAAATGTCTACCGAACACGAGAAAATATGGGTCGAGCATTGGCTAAAAATGATATAAATTCTCCCATAAAAGCCGATATGGTTGTTCCTGTACCCGATTCAGGAGTACCTGCAGCCCTTGGTTATTCAGCCCAAAGTGGTATTCCTTTTGAATATGGAATTATCAGAAACCACTATGTAGGAAGAACTTTTATTGAACCTACTCAAGAGATGCGGAATTTAAAAGTACGAATGAAACTAAGTCCTATGGGTTCATTGATTAAAGGAAAATCACTTTTAGTTATAGATGACTCTATTGTACGAGGAACAACCAGTAAACGGATTGTGCGAATGCTCAAAGACGCCGGTGCTAAAGAAGTACACTTCAGAGTTGCCAGTCCAGAAATTAAATTCCCCTGTTATTATGGGATTGATACTCCAACGCAAGAAGAGTTAATCTCTTTTAGAATGACCAAAGATGAAGTGTGTGAATATATTGAAGCCGATTCTTTAGAATATTTAAGCGTTGATGATTTAGTCAATGCTATTGGAAATGATAGAAACTATGCCCTTGAAAGCTTTAATGGCGACTATTTCGTAAAGTAATCGTGGTCAAAAGAATTCAAACAAAAATGCCATTACAGGAAGTCAATACCATTGGTCGGTATTTTAGAAACAAATTCAATGAAAAAGTCTATAAAGTACCCATAAGTATCAATGGATTTACTTGCCCAAATATTGATGGAACAGTGGCTCGTGGTGGCTGTTCCTTTTGTGAAAATGACTCATTTAGTCCCAATTTACAAGATAAAAAAACCAAATTTAAATTAAGCCCTAACACTTTAGAAAATCCCTATTTGGAAAACCAACTCAAACAACTTGAGCTGCAATTTAATGCCACAAAAAATCGTTTGGAAAAAAAGTTTGGCGCTAAAAAATTCATTGTCTATTTCCAATCGTTTACCAATACCTATGCCCCCTTTACCACGCTTAAAGCGTTATATGAAAAAGCGTTAAGTTTTGAAAATGTATTAGGACTTTCCATTGGAACACGCACCGATTGTGTCACCGATGAAATCTTAGATTATTTAAAAACCTTATCTCTTCACAAAGAGATTTGGGTTGAGTATGGAATTCAGTCATTTTACGATGAAACTTTAGAACAAATCAATCGAGGCGATAATGCCAAAAATATGCGTAAATGGATTAGCAAAACCAAAGAAAAAGGTTTGCTCGTGTGTGCTCATCTGATTTATGGGTTGCCCAATGAAACACAAAAAATGATGTTACATACCTTAGATGAGACGCTTAAACTCAATGTCGATTCGATTAAATTTCACCCCTTATATGTGGTGAAAAATACCCTACTCACCAATGAATATAAAAAAGGGAATTTTACGCCAATTAGTGAAGAGTTATACATTGATACAGTGGTAAAATCGATTCAAAAATTGCCTAAAAATGTCAATGTACAAAGAATCACCGCAGGTATTAATGACACAACATTATTGTCTCCATTATGGTGTAAAAATAAACATCAACAAATCAATAAAATGCGCAAAGCGTTAAGAGAAGTGGGGTTAGAATATTAAGTAAAAGTAAAAAGTGAGAGGTAAGAAGTGAGTAGAAAAAAGTTTCTTCCACTGCTCACTTCTTACTATTTACTCCTCACTCTATTTGATTTTAAGTAAATAATCCACGACATTTTCAATAAACGCATCGTGTTTTCTGTCTTTTCTGTACGCAATATAGAGTTTTCGGTGCATTCTTTGTGTTCCAATTCTTGATTCAAATAAAACACCTGTTTTTAATAACGTATCAATCGCATTTCGTGAAACAATTGAAACAGTGGGTGTTCCCTCTTTTGATGAATGCAATACCGTTTGTACAATCGTCGTTGCACTGGTCACTTCACTGGTCACATCAAAGGAATCACAATCGGGAAAATTGGCTCTTTCTAAACTCTCTTTAAAAATGGCTCGTGTGTTTGAATCGGGATTTCGACAAACCCATTTGTAAGAGAGTAAATCTTTTGCTTTGGCACGACTTGGCAATTTTTGATTGGAAAAAATTACAATTTCATCTTCCATCCACTCTCTGTAAATAATATTCTCTTCAGAAACATAATTTTCTACCAAAGCTATATCGATTTTTTTATCCAATAAATCCTCAATGGCTTGACCCGAAACCGTGACGTTAATTGAAACGTCATTATGAATATTCTCTTTTAAATCATTTAAAAATTTAGGCAAAATATAATTACCAATAATAAACGATGCTCCAAATACAAAAGTAACATCTTTATTCATTATTTTAAGCAACTCTTTTTCAGCATTGCTGACACATTTTTCAAGTTTGAGTGCAATGGCATGAAGCATTGCCCCTTCTTTAGTGAGACGAATACCATTTTTCTTTCGTTCAACTATTTTTGTATCCAAATACTCTTCCATAAATTTTATTTGTTGCGTTACTGCTGGTTGTGAAATGCCGAGTTTTGAAGATGCTTTTGAGAAGGATTTTTCTCTGACGACCGTTAAAAAAGTTTCGATTTTTGCAAAATCTGTGAGCATATTTTTGACACCTTTAAAATAAGTTATGATTATAATAACATTTATTTATAAAAAAATCCATTAAGTTGATTAATTAATTTAACTTTAATATGTTATAATAATTACTAATAGGAGTTTGTTTATGTCTGAAACTATTTTATCATCGCTCAATGAGTCACAAAAAGTTGCTGCTTCACATATTGATGGGTCATTACTTATTCTAGCAGGTGCAGGAAGTGGTAAAACAAAAACCATCACGACACGACTTGCTTATTTAATCTCGATTGGCATTGATCCCAGTTCCATACTGACCTTGACCTTTACCAATAAAGCAGCCCGTGAGATGCAACATCGAGCATTTTCAATGATAAAACACTCTTCAACTCTTCCACTATTGTGCACTTTTCATAAATTTGGACTTCTTTTTCTCAAATTTCATATTCGTGAATTAAATCGAAAAAACAATTTTATTATTATTGACAGTGATGACAAAAAAAGAATACTTAAATCCATTGACAAAGAACTCACCACTGCCATGGTTGCCAGTGAAATTTCAAAATACAAAAACTCCATCATGACTCCACACGAAGCCAAATCTTCTGCTCAATCCAAGCAATATCAGCAAATTGCCGATATTTATGAAAAATATGAGAACTATTTGCAAGAGAACAATTTAGTCGATTTTGATGATTTGCTGTTGTTACCCTATCGAATTTTAGAACTCAATAAATCTTTGTGTGAAGAGACCAGCCAAAAATACAAATACATCATGGTAGATGAGTATCAAGATACCAATGAATTGCAATATCAGCTGCTTAAAAAACTCTGTTTTAAACACAACAATATTTGTGTGGTTGGCGATGACGACCAATCCATTTATGGATGGAGAGGTGCTACGATTAAAAACATTCTCAATTTTGCAGAGATTTTTGACAATACTACGGTGATTAAACTTGAACACAATTACCGTTCAACCGATACAATTTTAGAACATGCCAATCAATTAATTGAACACAACCGTGATCGAATGGGCAAAAAACTCATTGGTACGAAAACCAAAGGAAACTCGATTAAGGTGTATGAATCTCAAGATGAAAATGAAGAGACTCGAAAGATTTGCGATGATATAAAAAAACTTATCGACACAGGGGTAAGTCCTAAAGATATTGCCATTTTATTTCGTGTCAATGCCCTTTCACGATCTTTAGAAGAGGGATTTAACAAGGCACGCATTAATTATCAACTCGTTGGCGGTATGAAGTTTTACGAACGATCTGAAATTAAAGATTTAATTGCTTATTTTAGAACCTTAACCAATAGAAATGATAATTTCTCTCTCAAACGAATCATCAATAAACCCAAACGAGGCATTGGAAAAACGACCATTGATAAACTCGATGAAATATCCACCCAACGCGATATGTCCATTTTTAATATTATCAGTGCTTCAACCCCCGATGAGTTAACCTCTCTTGTTGGTAAAAAAAATGCCCGAACACTCAAAGTATTTATGGCTTCCATTATGGATTTACAAGATACAATCAATGAGTCAAAAATGCGATTCTTGGACTCATTTGAAGATACTTTTGATTTTCGAGCTTCATTTGAAAACTTACCCGATGGCTACGACCGACAAGCCAATATTGATGAGTTTTTCGGATATATCCGAGACTATTTTATTCAAAACCCCCATTTGGAACTGGAAGACTTTTTAAATGAAATTGCCTTAGAAAGTGATCAAGACAGTTTAACCAACGAAGCCGTTTCTATGATGAGTATTCACGCATCAAAAGGTTTAGAGTACAAACATTTGTACATTATTGGGCTTGAAGAGGGGTTTTTCCCAATCATTGGCGATGGCAGTGACATCGAAGAAGAGAGACGTTTGGGCTATGTTGCCATCACCCGAGCCATGGATGAACTCACACTAAGTTTTGTCCACTCCCGTTTTTACAAAGGGAAACGAACCCAACTTTTAAAAAGTCGTTTTTTAAGTGAAAGTGGTCTTATTAAAGGGTGTTTAACCATACAAAAACAAAGTGGTTATAAAACAGGTGATTTGGTCAATCACAAAATTTTTGGAATGGGACGAATACAAAAAAGCGTGAATGCGGGTAAAGAGTACAAACTCACCATCAATTTTGGCGGAACGCACAGAGATATTTTATCTTCTTTTGTTGAAAAGGTGTAGTGCAAACTGCCTTTTACTCATTTTTACACCCGTAAAATTTTTTAATCTTGAGGAACAATGCAAAAACAATTTCATAAAAAAAATGATTCAGACAACAAATTATTGGTTGTTAACAAACCTAAGTATATCAGTTCTAACTTTTTTTTGCATAAAGTTAAACGAAAATACAAAGCAAAAAAAGCGGGGTTTAGTGGAACACTTGACCCCTTTGCAACAGGGTGCTTAATCGTTGCATGTGGGCAATATGCCAAACTTTTTAAATATTTCAATAAAACACCTAAAACCTATCGTGCTGTTTTATGGCTAGGAGCAACGTCTGAATCATTGGACATTGAAAATATTATTGATATCAAAGAAGAGCATACCGTCGATGTAACTCGTATTAAAAATGAGATAGCCAATTTAATGGGTGAAATACAGTATACTCCTCCTAAATTTAGTGCCAAAAAAATAAACGGTATGCGTGCGTATGAGTTAGCAAGAATTGGAGAAGAGATTGAATTAAAAGATTCAATTATGCATATTTTAGATACCCAATTTATTGGCTATTCTCACCCTTTTATTACCTTTGAAGCAACGGTGAGTGAGGGTTCGTACATCCGAAGCTTAGCACAAATTCTAGCGCAGCGTTTAGGTGTAGTAGGCACGTTATCACACTTACATCGATTAAGAGAAGGCGATTTCTATTTTGAAAATGAAAAAGAGTTGCACCCGTTGGATTATTTGCATATTCCTTACAATGAGTACAGCGGAGATAAAGAGTGGATTTATTACGGCAAAAAGATTGATATTAATTATTTGAGTATTCATGACGATGGCGAATACCTCATTCTTTTTGATGATTTTTTCAGTATAATCCAAATTACACAGGGTAAAGTCAAATATTTATTGAACAAGGTTATTTTATAAATGAAAATTACAAAAAATATGTCAAAAAAAGCGTATGCTAAAGTCAATATTTTTTTAAAAATTGCGGGAAAAAGAGAAAATTATCATGAAATTGTTTCACGATTTGTTCGTGTACACAATCTTTACGATACCATTTCAATCATTCCCCAAAACAGTACCAATGCGTTTAATCTCATCGGTGATTTTAGCTGTTCTTTAGAACAAAACACGATTTATAAAACCTTTTTAGAATTACGCAATAATTGCCCTAAAATAGATGCTTTCTTTCGAGTTTATTCGGTTAAAGTAGAAAAAAACATTCCTGAATTTGCAGGCTTAGGTGGGGGAAGCAGCGATGCCGCTTCTTTTTTATTGCTGGCAAATGACCTATTTGATTTGTATTATACTAAAGAAAAGTTGGCAAAAATTGGCGCAAAAATTGGTGCGGATGTTCCTTTTTTTATTTATGAATATCAAAGTGCCAATGTCAGTGGAATTGGTGAAATCGTCGAAGAGTTCAAAGAAGAAGCCCTAGATATTGAGGTATTGACACCTAAAATACAATGTGACACCAAAGCCGTATTTACAGAATTTAGAAAAAACTTTTACCAAGAAATCACACAAGAAGAAGCCCAAAAATTGAAACAAATGAAAAGCAAAGACATTTTAAAGAGTTTAAGTCCGCAACAAGCCAACGATTTATACACCCCCGCACTCAAACTCTACCCACAACTCAGCACTTTTAACTCACCACTTAGCCCTTACCATTTTAGTGGCAGTGGAAGTTCATTTTTTAAGGTAATTATATAATGGCAAACGAAAAAGTAAAAAAGAATTTAGTCTTTAAAAACAGAAAAGCATTTCATGACTATTTTATCCTAGAAACCTATGAAGCGGGTATTCAACTGCAAGGAAGTGAAGTCAAAGCCATTAGGGACAGTCGAGTCAATTTAAAAGATTCCTTTATTCGAGTTATCAAAGGTGAGCTTTTTTTACTCAATATGCACATTTCACATTTAAGTACGACGCACACAACTTTTAGACCCGATGAAAGGCGTGAACGAAAACTTTTAATGCATAAAAAAGAGATTGGAAAGCTTTTTGAAAAAGTGACCAAGGATGGCATCACAATTGTTCCGTTGAAACTCTATTTTAATGATAAAAATTTAGTAAAACTGCAAATTGCAACGGCGCAAGGTAAAAAATTATACGACAAACGAGAAGATTTAAAAACAAAAACAATGTTAAGAGAGACGCAACAAGCGTTAAAAGAGTACAAATAATCCATAAAATTATGAAAACTCCTAAAAAAGTGACATAAAATTAAATCAAACTTAAGAAAAAAAATAAATTATTAAGCTTAATTTTATGGCAGATTTGCTAGAATTAGCTCGATAAGTGACTGTATGGTGACTTGTATATCAAAATTTAGGAGGAGATTGATGCAAAACGGTGCACAAATTGAGTACGATTACTCAGTTGCTAAAGCGTTTACGTTTTCAACAATTCTGTTTGGTATCATCGGTATGACAATTGGAGTGGTTTTAGCATTTCAAATGGCATATCCTGAACTGAATTATTTAGCAGGAGAGTATGGTACTTTCTCAAGATTAAGACCTTTACACACTAATGGTGTTGCTTTTGGTTTTGCTCTAAGTGGTATCTTTGCTACATGGTATTATGTAGCACAAAGAGTATTGAAGGTTTCTTTAAAGGAATCTCCATTCTTAATGGGTGTAGCAAAGCTTCACTTCATTTTGTACTTCATTACGATTTTATTGGCAGTTGTTACTCTGTTTATGGGTATTACTACTTCAAAAGAGTATGCAGAGTTAGAGTGGCCTTTAGACTTGCTAGTTGTTGTTTGGTGGGTACTTTGGGGTATCTCAATATTTGGTCTTATTGGAATTAGAAGAGAAAGAACTCTGTATATTTCTATTTGGTATTATATTGCTTCCTTTTTGGCAGTTGCAATGTTATACTTATTTAACAATATGGAAGTTCCAACTGCTTTAGTTTCTGGATATGGTGCGTGGTATCATTCTGTATCTATGTATGCAGGGTCAAATGACGCTTTAGTTGAGTGGTGGTATGGACACAATGCTGTTGGTTTCGTATTTACTGTTCCTATTATTGCGATGATATACTACTTTTTACCAAAAGAGTCTGGACAAAATGTTTATTCATATAAACTTTCTATCCTAGCTTTCTGGGGATTATTATTTGTTTACGTTTGGGCGGGTGGACACCACTTGATTTATTCAACGGTTCCAGACTGGATGCAAACAATGGGTTCAGTTATGTCTGTAATTTTAATTTTACCATCATGGGGATCAGCAATTAATATGCTTTTAACTATGAAGGGTGAGTGGCAACAATTACAAACAAATCCATTAATCAAATTCATGATTTTAGCTTCAACATTTTATATGTTATCAACTATTGAAGGACCAATTCAATCTATTAAATCTGTAAATGCAATTGCGCACTTTACTGATTGGATTCCAGGTCACGTTCATGATGGTACTTTAGGATGGGTTGTATTTATGATTATGGCAGCAGTATTTCACATGGTTCCAAGAATGTATGGAAGAGAAATTTACTCTAAATCATTAATGGATACACAATTCTGGTTACAAACAACTGCTATTGTATTATACTTTACGTCTATGTGGATTGCAGGTATTACACAAGGTATGATGTGGAGAGCGTATGATGAATACGGTTCATTAGTTTACTCATTTATTGATACAGTAAATGTATTACATCCTTATTATGTAATTAGAGCTATTGGTGGGTTATTGTATTTAGTTGGTGTATTTATGTTTGCATACAATATTTACAAAACTGCAACTGCTGGTAGAATTTTAGATAAAGAACCAGCTAATGCTACGCCTATGGCAGCTTAAGAGAAAGGGGTTAATATGTTTCATTGGTTAGAACAAAGACCGTTTTTCTTTGCGGTTGTGGTATTTTTAATGGTTGCATTTGCAGGAATTATCGAAATTATTCCAGATTTTGCTAAACAAGCTAGACCTACAGTTGGTACGAAACCGTACTCAATTTTAGAATTAACAGGACGACATGTTTATATTAAAGACTCTTGTAATGCGTGTCACTCACAATTGATTCGACCATTTAAATCAGAAACTGATAGATATGGTATGTATTCATTAAGTGGTGAATATGCGTATGATAGACCTTTCTTATGGGGTTCTAAACGAACTGGTCCAGATTTAATGAGAGTTGGAAATTATAGAACAACAGATTGGCATGAGTCACATATGTTTGACCCTGTTTCTGTTGTACCTGGTTCAATTATGCCAGCCTATAAACACCATTTCACAAACATTGCTGATATAGATACTGCTTATGCAGAAGCTTATACAGTTAAAACAGTATTCTCAACACCATATGATCAAGATTTAGATGGTGATGGGCAAATTGACGTTCCTCTTGGTACATACGAAGAAGCTAAAGCGAAAGCTTTAGAAGAAGCTAAAGTCATTGCGGCTGATATGAAAAACCAAGCAGTTAAGGATGCCGTTGCAAACGGTCAGGTTCCTGAGATAGTTGCATTAATAGCATACTTAAATTCTTTAAAATAAAAGAGGG
>JBAYZM010000054.1:0-11653 GCA_041672515.1 Arcobacteraceae bacterium | reverse complement strand
TCTGCTTTGGGCTTTTTGTATGATTTGATTGACCACATTACCCAAATCTTCAATGCTTCCACCTGTTCTGTCTTGCACATACATATCAAATCCACCCGTGACACTCATCCCCATAATAGGAGGGGGAACTACCGCAAAAGAGAATCCTTCACTGGTTCCCATAAGTTGTTTACTGAATTTTTGTAAAAGGGCTTGTGCCTCTTGCTCAGGGTTGGGTCGCTCACTCCAATTTTTGAGTTTAATAATCGTAGCAACGGTATGCGTTCTTTGAGCTGACGTGGTAAAGTCATATCCTGCAAGCGTAATAATATTTGCCACGCTGGGGTCTTTTTCAATAATGGCATTAATCTCTTCAGAGAGTTCAATCGATTTTGACAAAGAGTAACCAGGAGGGTTAAATCCAAAAACAAAAATCGTCCCTTGGTCTTCATCGGGCAAGAGTCCTGTTTTCATCGATTTAAACATATCATACGAAACAAAAATCAATCCTGCATACAATAAAACTGAAATCAAAGAGAAACGAATCGTTTTTTTAACCAAATAAGAGTAACCTTGTGTGGCTTTATCAAACATGGTATTAAACCATTTAAAAAACCCTTTGGGTTCATGCTTTTTGTTTTTTAATATTTTTACACATAAAGCAGGTGTCAAAGTCAATGCCACAAATCCAGAAATCAGTACGGAAACAACAATGGTAATGGCAAATTGTCGATACATCTCACCACTGAGTCCTCCCATAAATGCAACGGGAATAAAAATAGCACTTAAGACTAAAATAATCGCAATTAATGCTCCGGTTACTTCACGCATGGCAATAAAAGCCGCCTCTTTAGGAGCATGTCCCTCTTCCATATGTCTTTCAATATTTTCAATGACAATGATGGCATCATCAACAACAATACCAATGGCAAGAACAAGACCAAAAAGGGTGAGTAAGTTAATACTAAATCCCAGTGCATACATCCCAGCAAAAGCCCCTACAATTGAAATAGGAACGGCAATAAATGGGATAATCGTTGCTCTCCAGCTTTGTAAAAATAAGAAAATGATTAAAATAACTAAAAGAAGCGCTTCTGCAAATGTTTTCGCCACCTCTTCAATCGAGGCTGTAATAAAATCCGTACTGTCATAAGGAATCGTATAGGTCATGTCGTCTGGAAAGTTTTGACTGGCTTCTTCTAAGGCTTTTGAAATAGCATTTGCCGTTTCAAGTGAATTCGCACCACTTTGTAAGAAAATCCCAATAGGAATAGACGCTGCATTATTTAGACGCGTTTGAACACTGTAATCACTTGCCCCTAATTCAATGGTAGCCACATCTTTAAGTTTTAAACTGCTTCCATCTTCATTGGCACGAATAATAATATTGCCAAATTGGTCTGAGTCTTCAAACCGTTTAGGTGTTTGAATGGTATAGGTGTACATTTGCTTATTGGCAATGGGTTCTGCTGCTACTTTTCCTGCAGAGTATTGGTTGTTTTGCTCTTTAATAGCCGCAATCACATCTGTGGTTGCCAATGAATATTTAGAAAGTTTTAAAGGATCCATCCAAATACGAATAGAGTAATCTTTGGCACCAAAAATCGTTGCATCTCCTACTCCTTTAACCCGTTTTAAAGACTCAACCAAATTTAAAAGTGCATAGTTTGATAAATAAATAGAGTCATAGGTATTGTTAGGCGATTGCAACATTATAAACATCAAAATACTTGGGCTTCGCTCCCCTACAACAACCCCTTGGCGTTGTACTTGTTCTGGCATTTTGGCTAACGCTGCTTGTACACGGTTATTGACATCAATCTTCGCAGAATCAGGGTCAGTACCCACTTCAAAAAAGATGTTGATACTCAATCGTCCACTGTCTTCTGCAACAGAGTTCATATACAACATATTTTTCGCCCCATTGATTTTCTCTTCAAGAGGTGCTGCTACTGTTTTTGAAATGGTATCCGCACTTGCTCCTGGGTATGAGGTACTGACAATAATTTGAGGAGGCAATACTCTGGGATATTGTTCAATGGGAAGATTAAACATAGAAATCAATCCCGTTAAAAATATAACTATGGATAAAACCCCTGCAAAAACAGGTCTTTTAATAAAAAATGATGAAATCATTTGGCGTTCTCTTTCGTTAACACTTGAACTTTGGTATCGGGTCGAAGTTTGGCTAAATTGCTTATGACTATTTGCTCATTGGCTTTGAGTCCTTGTTTAATTACCACTCCTTGTTCAACTAAATCTCCCGTAACCACTGGTCGTACTTTTGCAATATTGTTTTCATCAAGAACATATACAATGCTTCCCTTGGCTGTTTTAAGTACGGCATTTTCTGGAACAATAAAAACTTCTCCTAAAAAGAGTTGTGATACTTTAATTTTAGTAAAGTTTCCTACAATCAAATCCTGCTTGTTATTTTCAAATCTTGCTCTTAAAAGCAGGGTATCGGTTTGTGGGTCTAACTTTGGTGCAATATAATCAATCGTTCCATTTTCATAGAGTTTACCCTGTTCATCAATAGCAATTTTGGCTTCTTTAGAGCGAATTTGGCTTAAATAGGCTTCAATATCCTCTTTGGAGAGTGAAAACTCCACATGAACAGGGTCAATGGCGGTAATGGTAACCAGTAAAGAGTTTTGGGCATTGCTTCCCACTAAATCGCCAATATCACTCTTTTTGATTCCAACCATTCCATCAATGGGAGAAGTTACTTGCGTATATTCATATTGAATTTTTGCTTGAGTCAGTTTGGCTTTGGCATCTTCATACGCATAGACATAGGCATCATAACTTTGCACACTGATAGATTTAGTTTCCAACAACGTTTTGGCTCTGGTGTAATCTTTGTTGGCTTTGTTAAAATTGGCTTGTGCTTGGTCTAAATTGGCTTTATAAGTATCTTGTTCAATGGTATAAAGTAATTGTCCTTTTTTAACCAAAGTTCCCTCTTCAAAATGCTTTTGTTTTAAAATTCCTTGAACTCTTGCATTAACATCTGTTTCTTCAAACGGTTTGATAAGCGCTGGATAAGTTTTAGTCGTACTGGCTTGTTCATTCTTAACGGTAAACACACTCACAGGTAAAGCGGGTTTTTCTTGTGTTGCTTTTTGTTGTTCTTTATTGTCCAAACTACAAGCACTAAATCCTAATGCAATTAAGGTGGCTGTTATTACTATTTTTCTCATTGTATATATCCTATTAAATTGTTTCCACTGTGGAAAATAATATATGCTTTTTTAATTTCTAAGTCATTTTTTGATTTTTCTAATACGCTTAATGCGCTGTACTTTTCACTTAAACTTTCCAAAAAAGCAACATTGTCAACTAAACCATTTTCATATTGTGATTTAACCAACTCAAATGTACTGTTTGCAGCTTTGAGTCCCAGTTGGGCAGATTGCAATTTCATTTTAGAAATATCGTACGCTTTAAGGGCCAATTGTAAATCCACATTGGCTCGATTTTTTTCATATTCGTATTTGGATTTTAAACTTAAATACTGTTTGTATTTTGATTCATACTTATTTTGTGTTTCTCCAAATGAAAAAATATTCCATTTTAAATTGACAGAAAAGATATTTTGTTCATCCAAATTTGTATTGAAAGTACTGTTTTTAAACTCTTTATCATAATAAGAATAAGTATTGTCCAAAGTCACGGTTGGTAAGTAACCACTCTTTTCACTTTTTGCATTGCTTAAAAGGGTTTGTAAATCATACTCTAATGCTTTAATATCGTACCGTAAAGCCTCTTTTGTAGCAGCTTCTAATTCCTGTAAAGATGACCCAGAATCAATAACCACTTTTTGCCCAACAATGTACTCTAAATTGTGTAAAATAGTTTGAATATTTAATTCAATTTCATGTAAATCCACATTGGCAATTTCTACACGTGAAATGATTTTTTCCAGTTCATCTTCAGTAGTACTTCCTACTGCTAAAAAATTACCGAGTCTTGAATGTTGAGATTGCAGTTGTTCTATCTCTTTTTGTTTGGCATCTTTTGCTGCGATATAGGACAAATAATTAAAATAGTAGTTCGTTACGTTTAAAGCAATTTCATTTTTAAGGGCTTCATGCGATTCTTGATTGCTTTTAATTGTCGATTCATAACTTTTATAGACATCATATTTTTTGCCCCCGTCATACAATTTATAATTGATTGACGCATATGCAGTGGAAGATTTATCCGCCACACTGGCTGTCTCTTTATTGGTTGTGGAGTAATTTGCCCCAACATCCAATTTGGGCAAATACCCACTTTGCACACTCTCATACTCTTTTTGTATGGATTCTAAACTGTTTTGTGAAGATTCAACCAATCGATTTTGAATGGATAAACTGACCAATTCCTCTAGATTTTGACTCCATAAAAAAAGAGGCATCAGAAAAATACTGCATATTTTTTTCAAAATGAATCCTTTTATCTTTTTATATCTTGCCAGAAAGATATCAAAAGCGGACTTAATCTTCTCTTATTATGAAAAAGTAATTTTCTAATTTTGGGATTCTAAACTGCGTTTAAAAAGGGTGAGTGCCCCTACAAAAAAAGCAATCCCAATGATAAAAATTGCCAAAAGATTACCCCAAATAATTGTTATATCCGCTCCTCGGAATAAAATGGCCTGCGCTACTTCCATATAATGACTCGTGGGAGACAAATACATAATATATTGAATCACTTCAGGCATACTTTCATAAGGAGATATTCCACCTGAAAGCATTAATAAAGGTAAAATTATCAAAATAAACAGCATCCCAAGTTGCGGCATGGATTGAGCCAATGTTGCCATAAATATACCCATTGATGTTGTTGATAAAAGCACCAACAAAGTCGCAAATAAAAATAACAGCATAGAACCTTGTAAAGGTATTTGTAACACCATTTCCACAACAAATAAAAGTGAAAAGGTTACCCCTATTAAAATCACCAATCCCATTGACCAAATTTTTGACAACATAATTTGAGCTGCATTTAAAGGCATTACCAGTAAATGTTCAATGGTACCATGCTCCCTTTCTCGCATCAAAGCAGCTCCTGAAAGTAAAATAGAAAGCATCATTATATTGCTAATAATTTCATTGATTCCTCCAAACCAAGTACTGATTAAATTGGGATTATATTTAAACGTGGTCACCAAATTAATTGGTGAAATCTCTTTTTGATTGAGACTATTTGCTATTTCTTGGTTGATAATTGCTTGAATATATCCCGACCCTACTCCTGCTTGTGTCATTCGAGTAGCATCAATATTAAGCTGAATCTCTGTGGCTTCTTGTTTTAATATTTTTTTCTCAAAACCAGAGGGAATCACGACAACAAAAGTGTAATATCCTGAATCCATTGTGGGATTGACTTCATCAAAGGTAATGAGTTGAGGAGGATTAAATCGTGGCTTATAAAAAGCACTGATAATACGTTCGGACAAAGTACTTCTGTCTTCATCGACAAAAGCAATGGACGCATGATGAATATCTGTAGAAGCACTTGTTGCCCCAATATAAATGGCAAAACTAAACGAATACACAATTAAACTCAACATAATTTTATCTCTGAAAAGTGTTTGTAACTCTTTTTTACCTAAGTGATAAATATTATATAGGCTTTGTTTCATTATTTTTCCTGCTTTTTAAGAAAAAAGAGACTTAATACGGTTATACCTATAATAAGAACACCAAGTGAAATAAACTCACTTTTTAACCCCTCAAATCCGACATCTTTAGTAAAAATTCCTCGACTGATGGTAATAAAATAAGAAGCAGGAAAAATCGAACCCAGCCACACACCCACTCCCTCAAGAGAACTTACAGGTTCTTTTAAGCCTGAAAAATTAATTGTAGGCAGAAGGGTTAATATTGCTGTTGTTCCCAGTGCAGCTATTTGTGTTTTTGCAAAAGCAGAAAAAAGCATTCCCAATCCTGTTGTGGCAATAATATATAGCAATGCTGCCCAACAAAAAAGAATGAAATTTCCTTTAAGAGGTACCTCAAACACATACACAGCCAATACCACCAATCCTAAAAAACTTATCATACTTATAACAACATAGGGCAACTGCTTTCCCAATAAAAACTCCAATTTGGTTACGGGAGTTGAATAAAAATTGCTAATAGAGCCTAACTCTTTTTCTCGAACCACACTCACTGCCATTAAAATTGCTGGGATAAAAATAAGCAACATAGGGATAATTGCAGGAATCATTGCAACGATACTTTTAAAATCTTGATTATATCGATATCGCATTTGAATATTGACTAAAGATGTTTTTTGAGGATAACTTAAAGTAGACAAATATTGTTGATGATTTCCCAAAATATACCCACGCATTGTTTCTGCTCTAAAAGGGAGTGTTCCATCAATCCAAACT
Organism: Arcobacteraceae bacterium; assembly: GCA_041672515.1. Lineage (GTDB taxonomy): Bacteria > Campylobacterota > Campylobacteria > Campylobacterales > Arcobacteraceae > Marinarcus. The sequence goes on along the minus strand of JBAYZM010000054.1, from coordinate 5,289 downwards.
CCAATTTCAACATTAAGTCCTTTTTGAAGATTATGCCCAAAATGGGGAGGGATTTCATACACTATACTGACTTTGGCTTGACGCATTGTTTCATCAATCTCTTTGGGTGAAAAAAGAGGCTCTTGTTCTAAAAAGTAACGAGAACCCGAAATATTGGCAATATATTCTCGACTTTGTGGTGATTGGTCATAGTCAAGCACGGAAAATCGCATATCTTTAACATCCAAATTAATTCCATATCCAATAACAAACATTAAAATAACGGTTCCTAATAAGGCAAAAGTAAGACGAATGGGATCACGAATCAACTCAAGATATTCACGATAAGCATAACCCCAAAAACGTACCATACTAAAAAAACTATTCTGGTATTTTTGAGAAGATTGTTCTTGCTTTATTTCTTTATATGAGATATTGGCATCGGTCATTTCTTCATTTAAATACTCAATAAATGCCTCTTCTAAATTATTTTTATATTTAGATGCAATAATATTTTGTGGGGTATTGGTTACAAGTACTTTACCTTGGTGCATTAAAGAGATTCTGTCACAGCGTTCTCCTTCATTCATAAAATGGGTGGATACAAAAATGGTGACTTCTTCTTTTCGAGCAAGATCAATTAGAAATTCCCAAAAAATATCTCGAGAAAGTGGGTCTACTCCTGATGTAGGTTCATCCAAAATAAGCATTTTGGGTTTATGGATAACTGCCACGGCCAAAGATAATCGTTGTTTTAAGCCCAAAGGTAAATCATTGGTAAGTCGGTGTTCATACGCTTTTAATTTAAAATATTCCAACATCTCTTCAACTCTTAAAGCCACTTTATTTTGAGCTATTTGATACAAGTGCGCATGCAAAACCATATTCTCTTTGATGGTAAGTTCATTGTATAAAGAGAAAGATTGGGTCATATACCCCACGTGCTTACGTATATCCAAACTGTTTTGTTGGATAGATTTACCAAATAATTTAATACTGCCATCACTGGGAGTTAAAAGCCCTGTTAGCATTTTCATGGTGGTGCTTTTTCCACATCCATTGGAACCTAAAAAACCAAATATCTCTCCTTGTTGAATTTGAAAATCCACACTATTCACTGCAGTAAACTCTCCAAATTTCATGCTTAAACTCTTTGCTTCAATGGCAAAATTTGTTGAAGAAGTTAAAGGAGTTATTGGTTTTTTAGACACCCTTATCTCTTTGACTTTTTCATCTAAAAGAGTAATAAACATATCATCAATACTTTGAGTATGCGTTTTTTCTAACAATGCTTTTGGCGTATCATACGCTAAAATTTTTCCACGATTCATTGCAATAATATAATCAAACTCTTGTGCTTCTTGCATATACGAAGTGGCAATTAAAACACTCATATTGTGTTGTACTTTTTTAATTTCTCGAATAAGTTCCCAAAATTGTTTTCGTGAAAGTGGGTCAATACCCGTAGTAGGTTCGTCTAAAATCAGTAACTCAGGATCGTGAATCAACGCACAACACAAACCCAATTTTTGTTTCATTCCTCCCGAGAGTTTTCCAGCAGGTCGTGTTTGGAACGCATAGAGTCCTGTACTTTTTAAAAGTGACTCTATTCGTGCTTTTCGTTCTTGTTTATCTTGTCCAAATAATCGACCAAAAAAATCGATATTTTCATACACACTAAGCGTCATATAAAGATTTTTTCCCAATCCTTGTGGCATATAGGCAATACGTGAATAATTCTCTTCTCGAACTGTTTTTTTTGAAATATCATTATTAAAGACTTCAATTGTCCCTGTTTGAATTTTTCGTACCCCTGCAAGTAATGAGAGTAATGTAGATTTTCCCACACCATCTGGTCCTACTAGTGCAGTCATACTATTTGCAGGAATCGTTACATCAATATTTTCCAATGCCATTATTTCAGAATATGAAAAAGAAAGATTTTTTATACAAATAAGGCTTGAATCTTCTTTGTTCGTCATATCACTTATTTCTTTTTATCATAATATTGAGGTAAATGAGTTAACATCGGTGGCCACTCTTTTTCCTTATTTAATTGAATATAGGTTACACCGGGTAATCCTATTCTTACTTTTTCAATATATTCTTGTAAAAGTTCAAAATCAATAGTGGCTTTAACTTTAAACATTAATTTCTCTCGTTCACTTTGAGTTTCAATTTGTTTGGGCGTAAATTGTGATTGGGGAGAGATAAAGGTTACTGATGCGGGGATAGTAATATGAGGATAGGCATCTAAAATCATTCGAGCTTCACTGCCATATTGTACCACTCCTGCTTGTGCTGTAGGTAAAAATATGGTCATATACACATCAAGCAAATCCAATAAAATAACCACACTTTTCCCCGAGGATATTACCTCACCTGCTTGTACCAATTTGTATAACACCCTTCCTTTTAAAGGTGCATACAAGGTACTTTCTTGAATATTTACTTCAATGGCTTGTGCTTGTGCAATAGCAGCTTGAATAGAGGCTTCCAATGCCTGTACATTGGCTTTAGCTGAAGCCAAAACTGCTTTTGCCGTATGATATGTTGTTTCGTCTTTTTGAAATGCCGCTAAAGAAATACTTTTACTGGCATACAACTTTTTGGCTCTTTCATACTCTTTTGTAGCCAAAGAGAGTTCACTTTGTTTTTGAATCACTAAAGAGAGTGCGTAATTTTTATTCTCTTTGGCTTGGTTGATTTGTGCATTTGCCATTGCCAGTTTTGCTTCAAGCTCTTTTGTATCAAGCAAGGCAATGGCTTGTCCTTTTTCAACAATATCCCCTTCTTTGACCAACACTTTTTCAACACGACCTGAAATTTTTGTTGCCACATTAACTTCAGTGGCCTCTATTCGTCCATTGCCGTAAGCAAAATCATCAAGAGCATTGTTTTGATTCGTATAATAATTAAAATAATAATACCCTGCTAACACCACAAGTACCATGATAACAGTGGCTATTTTTAAACTTTTCATTGATTATTTTCCTTTTTAAAAAACATTATCTCTAAAATATAACTATTATTCCAGAAAGATAGTTTAACATCTTTTTTGTTATACTTTTCCCATGAAAAAAAAATACCTTGAGAATTTTTATAATAACACCTTAACCTATAAGCAGTATGAAGTCTTTGCAACGGCTTTACCCATTACGTTGTTGCATAAAAATATGTTCAATCAAACCGAACAATTTTTAAAAGAAAAATACGATTTACTTCATTCTCATGTGGATGTTTTAGCTACGCTCTATTTTAATGGCAATGCCCTAACTCCTACAGAACTGTATGATGCCATTGTATTTTCTTCTGGAGGTATGACAAAAGTATTAAAAAAACTCGAAGACAGAGGATATATTCTTAGAAAACCTTCTCAAAACGATAAACGCAGTTTGTTGGTGTGTATTACCCCTTTAGGCAGTGAACTTGTGGTTGAATCTTTACAAGCCATCGCCACACAAAAAGAGAAGATTTTTAATATTTTGACGCAAAAAGAGAAAAAAGAGTTAAATCATATCTTAGAAAAATTAACTCGTTCTTTGTACGATTAAAATGTGAATGGTGAGAAGTAAGTGGTGAGTGGTAAAATTCTCACCACTCACTACTTACTACTTACTACTTACTTCTTACTATTCACCAATTTTAACCAAATATCGCCCTACTGCTTTTCCACTTAAGAGTTTTTCATAAGCTTGTGCAATACCCTCTAGTGTAATTTCAGTGGTAATACTCTCAAGCAAATCAATCTTAAACTCAGTCGCAATCTTCTCCCAAGCCGCTATCTTTTTGCTTTTTTTACACTCGACTGAGTCAATACCAATAAGTCTTACACCTCGTAAAATAAAAGGAAAAACATTGGTATGAAGATCAAATGAAGCCGTTAATCCACAACACGTGGCGACTCCATCGTATTTTATGGCTTTTAGTGCTTGGGCTAAAATGTTTCCACCCACCGTGTCAATGACTCCTGCGTATCGTTCACTTACCATAGGTTTAGGGTTTTCTATGTCAAAAACTTCACGTAAAATCACCTCTTTCGCCCCTAAGCTTTTCAAGAATTCTGCTTGCTCTGCTTTTCCTGAAACTGCCACAACCTCAAAGCCCAATTTGCATAAAATGGCGACTGACATGGAACCCACACCACCTGTGGCTCCTGTTACAAGAATTTCCCCACTGCTTGGAGTTATGCCATTGTTTAAAAGTTCATTTACACTTAAAGCTGCCGTTAATCCAGCAGTTCCATAGGTCATAATCTCTTTAGCTGTAATGTTATTGGGGTTTTTAACCACCCAAGCAGCCGGAGCTTTGACAAACTCGCTGTGACCACCGTTGGTGTTCATGCCAAAGTCATACCCCGTAACTAAAACTTCATCCCCTTTTTTAAACTCATTAGAGTTTGATTCAACCACCACACCTGCTACATCTATGCCTGTAATATGAGGAAATACTCGAGTCACCCCAGGATTGCCTATGGAGCTTAGGGCATCTTTAAAATTCAATGATGAATATTTGGCTTGGATTAAGACTTCATTGGCTTCAATTGTTGGGATTTCAACCTCTTTAACCCCACAAATATACTCTTTGGTATCGGTTTTTTCAACGATAAAAGCTTTCATTTTTTTCCTTTGAGTATCAAATCTTTAATTATTAATAGTACACAAATTATCCATAAAATATTCATAATAAGATTATTGGGATATTCTAAAGCAAAGTACGCAAGTGGTAAAAAAATAGCAACAGGATATTTTATAAAATAGAAAAAAAAGATGAGTGTTCCATAAAGTTTGTTAAACATATTTTCTCTTCAAAGTAAAATAGACCACAATAGCAATGCCCGAACTCGATACTATCATCGACATAATCATAATTTGATACCGAACAGCAATCATAGGGTCAACACCTGAAAGAATTTGTCCGGTCATCATCCCAGGAAGAGAGACCAATCCTACGGCTAAAAGGGAATTGATTTGAGGAATCAATGCCGTTTTAAGTGAAGAGTTTCTGGCAAGTTCAAAATCTTCATTAAAACTCAACTCTTTATAAAATCGTTCAATGGCAATGGATAAGACATTCATAATAGAGGCAAATATCATCCCCGCAATGGGAATAATATATTGTGGGTTATAGGTTTTTAAATCCAAAATGAAATAACAAATAAGTCCCAAATGAATTAAACCAGAAACGGCAATGGCACCCAAAATCAAACCATACTCTTTACGGTTTTGAATTTTAGTATTTCGCAAGGTAATAAACGAAGCCGCTAAAAGCATAAATATCAAAATAAAAGCACCCAAATAGATATTGTTG
>JBAYZM010000053.1:0-11739 GCA_041672515.1 Arcobacteraceae bacterium | reverse complement strand
TAAAAGAGTGACTGGCATCTTTTAACTCTTCAATGGTTTCGGCTTTTTCAATTTTATTGGAAACAGAAAAAGTATGGGTAGCAAAAAAAGACGAGAGTGAAATTTGGTCAAGAATACCCACGATTTGTTCATTGTTATTGGTCACAGCAACGCGTTTTATGCCGTGTTTGGTCATAAGCAATTGAGCGTTAAATAAGAAATCATTTTCATTGACACCTACAATGCCTTTGGATGAAATTTTACCCACAATATCATCGTAGTCCATTCGATTTAAAATAACTTTTTGTCTAAAGTCAGAATCGGTTACAATATAGATATTCTCTTCATCATCTTTTAAAAGGATGGTAGGAACTTTTTCTTTTTTTATGCGTAAAGCAGCTTCATAAATAGTGGTCGTATAAGGGATAAAAACCGCTTTATGAACAGTGGCATCTTTGACTTTAGCCACCATAATATTGGCTAAATCTTTGTTTTTTTCATTGGAAATATTGGCATTGAGTTTTTGGGAAATGGATTGAAAAAAGTAACTTTCCAGTTGAGGACTTTCGTGCAATACTTTTATAAAAATATCTCGATTCAGTGCATAACAAATCGTCTCTTGTGCCGTTACAAAAGAGTTCTTTGAATAGTTTTCAACTAAAGAACGGGCATCAAATGCTTCATTGATTGAGTACAAAGAGATGACTTCCTCTTCTTTTCTTTCTTGCACAATGCCTTTGATAATGAAATAGAACTTTTCAGGTTGCGTACCATTTCTTTGGATAATTTCATTTTTCTTGAAATAGACAATATCTAAGTTTTGAGCAATCTCTTCAAGTTGGCTTTTTGATAAACTGTCGAACGGGTGAATTTTTTTGATAAAGGAGGTTTGCTCTAAGATACTCATGAATGTTCCAAATATTAGTTTTTTGATATATTGTGGAAAATTCTAGCATAGAATTGGTTTTATAAAACTTATAAAAAGCATTACTAAAGAGAAAAATCTCTTTAGTAATTAAAAGGCTTAGTGATCAACAGCTCCATCGGCTCCGATACCTGTTTCAGCTCGCACATTTTGTGCTTCATATGCTTGGATTTCTTCTTTAGCTCTTTGAGACTTATCTGTAATTGAGAAGAACCAAATACCAATAAATGCAGCTGTTACTGAGAACAGTGCAGGGTGTTTATACGGGAAAATGGCTTCGGCATTATGTAAAATATCAACCCATACTGTTGGACTTAATATTACAAGAATAACCGCAGTAATCAGACCAATAAATCCACCAATAAATGTACCTCTGGTTGTTAATTTAGACCAGTAAATTGATAAAAATAAAATTGGAAAGTTTGCAGATGCTGCAATTGCAAATGCTAAACCAACCATAAACGCAATGTTTTGATTTTCAAAAGCAATTCCTAAGATAACGCCAACAATTCCAATAACGATAACTGATCTTTTTGAAACTTTAATTTCATCGGTTTCGCTTGCCAATCCTTTTTTGATAACGATGGCATAAATATCGTGAGAAATCGATGATGCACCCGCAAGTGTTAATCCTGAAACGACCGCTAAAATAGTAGCAAATGCCACTGCTGAAATAAATCCTAAGAAAATATCTCCACCTACAATATGAGATAAGTGAATCGCAGCCATATTTCCACCACCAATTAACTTACCATTTTCAAAATAAGTAGCACCTTCAGGTGAATTTAAAAATACAATAGCCCCTAAACCAATTACGGCAATAATTAAGTAGAAGTAACCAATAAATCCCGTTGCATACACAACAGATTTTCTGGCTTCTTTTGCATTTCCAACCGTAAAGAATCTCATTAAAATATGAGGTAAACCAGCAGTTCCTAACATTAATGCCATCCCTAAAGAAATAGCCGAAATTGGGTCTGAAATAAATGCACCTGGAGCCATAATTGCTTGACCTTTTTCGTGCATTGCAACAGCTTGAGTGGCTAATTCTCCAAACGAGAAGTTATATGTTGCAAGTACCATAACACCCATGAAAGTAACCCCAGAAAGTAACAATACCGCTTTGATAATTTGTACCCAAGTGGTTGCTAACATACCTCCAAAAGTTACGTAAACAATCATCATAATCCCAACAAGAATAACCGCGTACTCATAATCCATACCAAATAAGATTTGAATTAATTTTCCAGCACCTACCATTTGGGCAATTAAATAGAGTGTTACAACCGATAAAGAACCAAATGCAGCAAGAATTCTGATCTCTTTTTGAGATAATCGGTAAGCAGCAATATCAGTAAAGGTGAATTTACCTAAGTTTCTTAATTTTTCAGCCATTAAAAATAAAATTACAGGCCAACCTACTAAAAATCCAATCGCATAAACTAATCCATCAAATCCGCTTAAATAAATCATTCCAGAAATACCTAAAAATGAGGCTGCTGACATATAATCCCCAGCAATAGCCATACCATTTTGGAACCCAGAAATTCCCCCACCTGCGGTATAGAAATCGGAAGCAGATTTTGTTTTACTTGCAGCCCATTTTGTAATACCTAATGTTCCGGCAATAAAAATAAAGAACATGATAATAGCAGAGATATTTAAATCTCTTTTACCTTCAAACGTTGCATCTCCCGCAGCAAACAGTGCAAGTGCAAATATACTTAATAGAGTAACTATTCTTAACATTATAATAAATCCTTTACATCATCTTTAATACTGTCTGTTAATTCTTCAAATTCACCATTTGCTCTTTTAACATAAATTAATGTTGTAATAAAACTTATAACAATAATTGCAGCTCCGATTGGATACGCAACTGTCATTACACCGTCACCAATTCTTGTTGCCAGTACTTCTTTGTTAAAAGCAATTACCAGTACAAAACCATAAAACATTGCTAAAATAAAAATTGAAAGTTTCAACGAAAATGAATTTCTTTTTGAAACCAACTCTTGATATTTAGGGTTTGATTTAATTTTTTTGACTAATTCGTCATTCATATATTCCTCCATGTGATTCTTAAAACGTAGGTTAATTTTAAGAGATTCTTTTTTTGACTCAAGGCATTTATTCAAGCTAAAATAGCAATAAAATAGCGTGAACATAGCAATTAAATAGCATTGAGTAAACCAGTCGTAATTATACTCAGTTTAGATAATTGTCCGCTATCATAAAATTAGATTAAGGTAAAGTTAAGTTCTATGGGAAATCATGTAACAAAATGAAACAAAAAGTGAAGAATGGGGTTATTTTTGTGGGGAAATTAACCTTCGTAAAAAGTAGAGTGTGCCGGTGTCATATCTTTTAATTTTAGAAACATCATTGAGGTCATAATGGCATCATTTAAAGCATCGTGTTTTCCCAGTTCGGGGATATTTAATGTTTTCATAATGGTGTCAAATTTAAGGTCAATAAATTGATATTCCGAATTTTTTGGACGGGTTCGGTAATACATGGACGACACTTCAATCGTTCTATTGGGCAGTTTAATTCCAAGCAGTTGTTTGGTATATTTATTGATCATTGCCATATCAAATTTGACATAATATCCCACAACAGGGCGATTACCAATAAATTCTAAAAGCTCAAAAATGGCTTCTTGGGGGGTGACAGCATCTTCTAAATCAATGGGGCGTATTTGGTGGATTTTAATGGATGCTTCGTTGACATTTTTAGAGGGTTTTACAAAAATATTGAGTGTTTTACTCATTAATATTTTATTCTCTTTGATAATAACTGCACCAATCGATAAAATCTCATCTTTTCGTGGATTCAAGCCCGTGGTTTCACAATCTAAACAGACATACTCATCGTGGGGTTCATCGTCAAATAAAAATAAAAATTGTTGATCTTTGAGTTTTGAAAGGTGCCATTTTCTCAGTAATTGTTGAAACATTATGAAATCTTATCTATTTTAAAGGTGTGCGCAATAAACTTTTTAAAGTGAGCGACAATACTAAAACTGTCTTTGAGTAAATCACGTTCAATTTTACCTAAAATATGGGTATCGATAATATTATTGATGGGTTTTCCATCTTGAAGTTTATTGAGTTGGGCTTTTAATCTTAGGGTATTAAGCACATCAAATGCTTCAAGCAATTCATTTGCCATATTGGTATCTAAAATCTTTTTTTGTTGTAAAATTTTTATTCTTTTTATGGTGGTTGTTTCTCTGATTCGTTCTCGTAATGCCAAACTTCTTACCCCTTGAACAATCGGAAAAACACCCGTTTTTTTAATATCAATATTGTGCGTTTTGGTCATAAAATTGGCTATTTTACTGGGTGTATCAAACGCCAATGTGGCTTTGGCAAAATAGGCCATAAAGACATCTTTATCGTGCAATTTATTAAACAAATCATCTTTTAAATTAATGAGTAACTCTTTGTTCCCAGCAACTGCAAACGAGTCAAAAAATATCGCCAAATCCATGTAATTGTGCAGGTCAGGTGCTTCAATCCATCGAGCAGTTTCACTTTTATACTCTTTGACATTTTTACACCAAAAAGGGTTAGAAACCATAATATTTCCCTCACATCGTGGGTACCCAAAATCAATAAGAATATCGGTGAGTTGGTTCATATAGGGTCTATAGAGTTCCGCATCGACATTGTCGCACACAACAAGCGCATTGTCTTGATCGGTTTTAATGATTTGCTCATTTCGTCCTTCACTTCCCATTACCATAAAACAGGCATCTTTTTGAAGCTCTTCAGGAACTACGAGTTGATAGAGTTTTCGATAGACTTTTAAGTTAAGTTGCCCAATTAAATTTGAAATGTGGTGAACTTTTACCCCTTTTGCATTGAGTGTTTTAATGGTGTTAATGAGTTCACAACTGGCCTCTTTTAAATCTTCAACATTTTTGGCTTTTTTAATTTTAGAATCGACCACATACGTATGATTGGCAAAATGGGAAAGAACATCGATTTGCTCTAACACTCCAATCATTTCACCTTTGGAGTTTTTAACCCCAATTCGTTTGATGTTATTTTTAATGAGTAAACTAAAAGCATCAAACAAATAATCATCATTTTGAACGGAAATAAGGGGAAAAATAGCGATATTTTCAACCGGAATGGTTAAATCTCTTCCTTCGAGTAAGACTTTGACTTTGAGCAAAGAATCGGTAATAATCCCATATTCTAAGCCATTTCGTACAATAATCGTCGAAGTTTTGTATTCCATGGATTTTTGTATGGCATCAATGAGTTTGGTTCCTACATCCACAAGACAACTTTCATGAATCACTGTATCATCGACTCGGGCAATCATAAAAGAGGAGAGTTCCGAGGTAAACTCTTTATTTTTTAAATCTTGAATTTTATTGACCAAGTTATTTAAAAAGAAACTTTTAAAAGGGGGATTCTCTTCTATGAGTTTGAGAAAAACATCTTTTTTGAGTTCATAACAGATTAAATCTTCATAGACATTAAAGGTACTGGTTGATTTACCATATATAAGGGAATTGGCATCAAAAGAGTCTTCTTGTTGGAAGTCTGTAATCAGCTCTTCTTCTTTGTATTCATGCACGATGCCTTTAATAATAATAAAAAAATTTGTGGAAACTTTTTCAGGACTAATGAGTACCGTATTTTTGGGGTAATACGCAATATCCATATTACGAATGCAAAGACTCATTTGAGAGGGTGTTAAAACTTCAAAAGGATGGATTTTAGACAGAAAAGATTCTTGATCTCTGATACTCATTAAGAAACCTTTTTTTTAATTTTTAAAACAAAGCAAGATTATAACTTACTCTTGGTGTGAGAAGCTTGATGGGTATAAGTACTTTTTTATATTAAGTCTTTAGATAAATGTTCGCGTAAAATATCTAAAAACTTAATATAAAAAAATACTATAAAGTATGTCCCAAAGGACATACTTATAGATACAGACCAGTTCTAGTGGTCGTGTGCGTCTCCAGCTCCTGAAGGAATTCTGATTCTTTCAACCAAATCTTGAATTTCTTGAGGTGGTGGTGGAGTCATTCTTGATACAACAAATGCAACAACTAAGTGTAAAATTGTACCAACAGTTCCAATACCAGTAGGATTAATTCCTAAGAAGTAATCTGCTTTGTCTCCACCTAAGAATACGAAGTAAACAATGTATCCGAATGTAAAGATAAGACCAGTTAAAATACCAGTAATAGCTCCTTCTTTGTTCATTCGTTTATCAAAGATTCCAAGCATAATAGTTGGGAAGAATGCAGCCGCTGCAAGTCCAAATGCAAACGCAACAACTTGTGCAACGAAACCTGGAGGGTTGATTCCTAAGTAACCTGCAATCATAATTGCAACTACTGCTGCAATTCTAGCCCACATTAATTCTGATTTCTCAGTTAATGTTGATTTTCCTGTCTCTTTATCTCTGAAAACAACTTGACCCAATAAGTCATGTGAAATCGCTGCAGAAATAACGATTAATAAACCAGCTGCTGTAGAAAGTGCTGCTGCAAGTGCTCCAGCTGCAATTAATGCAATAACCCAGTTTGGTAAGTTAGCAATTTCAGGGTTTGCAAGAACCATAATGTCATTATCAACATATAATTCGTTTTCAATTTTTCCTGTGTTTGCTAAAGGTAAAGCATTTTTAGTAAGTCTTTCACCATTAACTCCAAGGTTTGTTCCATCAAATGCAGGTTTTCCTTTAAAAGCATCACCTTTAGAGTATTGGATTTTTCCATCTCCATTTTTATCATTCCATGCAATTAATCCACCTGTTTCCCATGTTTTAAACCAACTACCATTGTTTGGAGTACCATCAATGTGGCTTAATTCACCGTTAACAAACGCTTTGTATTCAACATTTTGAACATTTTTGATTAAGTTAACTCTTGAAAATGCAGCAACTGATGAAATCGTTGTATACATAATCGCAATAAAAATTAACGCCCAACCAGCAGAAATTCTAGCATCGTGTACAGTTGGAACTGTAAAGAATCTAACAATAACGTGTGGTAAACCAGCAGTTCCTAACATTAACGCAACCGTTAATAAGAACATGTTCCATAAACTTCCTGGCTCAGTATATTCTCTGAATCCTAAGTCCGCAACGGCAGTATCAAGTGCGTGCAGTAAGTAAGTACCTTCTGGAATCACTCGAACACCATCATCAAATGCAAATGTAGTTTGACCAAAAATACCCAATTGTGGTAAGAATGTATCAGTAACTTGTAATGATAAGAAAATCGCAGGAATTAAATATGCGATAATCATAACAACATATTGTGCAACTTGTGTATACGTAATACCTTTCATACCTCCAAGAACAGAGTAGAAAAATACGATTGCCATACCAATGATAACACCTGTGTTAACATCAACTTGTAAGAATCTTGAAAATACGATTCCAACCCCTCTCATTTGACCAGCAACATAGGTAAATGAAACGAAGATAACTGCAATAACCGCAACAACCCTAGCTGTACTAGAATAGTATCTGTCACCTACGAAGTCAGGAACAGTAAACTTACCAAATTTTCGTAAATAGGGTGCTAATAGTAAAGCAAGTAGAACGTATCCACCTGTCCATCCCATTAAGTAAGCTCCACCATCTGAACCCATAAAAGAGATAATCCCAGCAAGTGAGATAAACGATGCAGCTGACATCCAGTCTGCAGCCGTAGCCATACCGTTAGCTACTGGGTGAACTCCACCACCAGCAACGTAAAAGTCTTTTGTTGAACCAGCTTTAGCCCAAAGTGCAATACCAATGTATAGTGCGAATGAGATACCTACGAATAAGTAAATTAATGATTGTAATTCCATGCTTTCCCTTCCTATTCGTGAACGCCGTATTTATCGTCGATATTTTTCATTGTTTTAACATAAACAAAAATCAATATAACGAAAAAGTACATTGCACCTTGATGTGCAAACCAAAATCCTAACTTAACACCTGCTATTTCAATAGCATTGAGTTGTTCCATAAATATAATACCGCAACCGAAAGAAACAATAAACCAAACTGCGAGCAGTTTAAAAATGGCACTGATGTTTTCTTTCCAATAAGCCTGAGCTTTTTCTGGACTCATATTTTCTCCTTTTTTAGTTTATACCCAATGAATAAACAAACTTTAAAAATTTATTTATCCATTACTAAAGTAACAAAAGAAGTATAAAGGATGTAAATAGCAATTAGGTAGCATTCGTATAAATTTGAAAAAAAAATTAATTTTTTGAAGAAGAAGTTAATATAAACAGCCTTTTTATGGCTGTTTTAGAAATAATTACGCAGAATAATATCGGTCAATTTTATAACCAAGACCTCGAATATTTTTGATAAAATCTTCTTTTAGTGATTTTTTTAATCGAGAAATTTCAGCTCGAATTGTCGGATTATCAATATCTTCTGCATCCCAAACATCAATTCTAAATCGTTCAAAATCAACAATCATATTGATGTTTAATGCCAAAATATGAATAATTTCAAGTTGTTTTTTGGTGAGATTTTGAGGTTGATTGTTAAAGTAGAGGGTCTTATTGGTTTTTGAATAAGAGTAATTTTTTGAAAATTTTATATGTGAAGTGGTTTGTTGTTCACTTTTTAAAATTTGATTGATTTTAATGCCAAGTTCAGCAAGATGAAACGGTTTTTTTAAGTACTCTTTGCACCCTAAATCGTACCCCTTTGTAATATCTTCAATATCACGCAAAGCACTGATAAAAATGGTAGGAATAAAAATTTTTTTGGCATTTAAGAGGGTTAAAATTTCAAAGCCATCCAATGAAGGAACATTGATATCCAAAATTAACAAATCGTAACTGGTATTAATGCCATCAACTACGGCTTGACCATCCGTAAAACTTTCAACTTGGTGTCCAATACTGGTTAAATACTCATTTATGGCGTTATTGAGCATTAACTCATCTTCAAGAAGTAATATTTTCATACTGTTTAAACCTATAAATAAATTTTGTTTCATCGTTACTTGATTGCAAATCGATTATAACTGAATTTTCATCACAAATCTCTTTGACAATTTTTAATCCCAAACCAAATCCTCCTTTGGCTTTATTCTCTCTGTAAAATTGATTGTTAAAAATTTTATTGATGTCATAAATGGTTTTAGAGTGGGTTTTAATTTGGAACTCTACGTGTTGATTGTGTGTCAGCAGTTTGATGTAAATGGGAGATTCTTTAAAAGAGTATTTAATGGCATTGGAGATGTTATTATCAATAATACGTTGCAGTTCCGTTTCATTAAAATAAATCATCACATCATTTTCAAAATTGGTGACAAAAAAAAGTCCGTTTGAAAGAGCAATGTCATTAAAAAATTCGATACGACTTTTCAAATAGTGTGTAAAATTAAGAACCTCTTTGGTGTAATGAATACGATTTTTCTTAATCATGTAACTTAAATCTTCATAAATGGTGTTAATAATTTTAGAACCCGATTCGATATTTTTTAAATGAGGATTATCATAATTTTGCATTCGCAGTAGGTCAATGTTGGTTTGAATAATAGACAAAGGAGTATTGATTTCATGCACAGCTTTTTTTAAAAACTCTTTTTGTGCCAGTAAAATATTGGTGAGCTCTTGGGTTTTTTCATTGACTTTTTCTTCAAGGTTTTTATTTAAATCTTCAAGTAAATGAGTTTTGTATTTGATGCTGGTCATCGCATCATTGGCATAATTAACAATGGTTCGAAACTCAGTAAACAAAATTTTATTGTGGTTAAAAGGCTTATCTTCACTCTCAGATTCTTTAAAATATTTACCAATTTCTCTGACCTCATTGGCAATTAAAATGGTGGCATTTTTGTAAATAAAAATAGAATAAAGCACCAAAAGAATGGTCAATGAAATAATTTGTAATACATAATTGGCAATCTTTTCATCGTATTGTTCTTGTGTTTGTTTGACCACTTTTTCAACGGTGTCTAAATAAACCCCTTTCCCAATAGTCCAATTCCACGGTTCGTACGATTGAGCAAAAGAGATTTTTTTGATGTTTCGTTTTTTTTCAGGTTTGTACCAAGCGTATTCAACATAATCACCATGAGGCAGTTTGGAAGCTTGTATCAAGTCTTTAATTACTTGTATGCCGTTGGGGTCTTTAAATTCATACAAATTTTTCCCCATATACTCTTTGATTTCTTGATAATAAATGGATTCCCCTTCAAAATTATAAATAAAAATATAGTCATTGATATCATCATTGACTTTAAGTTCATCTAAGGCTTGAAGAATTTCTTGCTGGATTTGTGCTTCATTTTTTGTGGCTTTATGAAGCGTATGGTAATACTCAATAAATTTAATGGTTCGAGTAATATCCTCTTTTAAGAGTGCTTTTTGTTTTTCTAAATTGTTTTGTTCAATGATATGAATCTTTTCTTGAAACTCGGTAAAGGCATTGGAAATAATAATAAAAGTAAAAAAAGAGATGAGTACAATAATAAAAATAATACTGTAAACAATGAGTTGATAAATACTTTTGACTTTAATCATTCAACGCAAACCTTCTAATAAGTTGAAGTACAAGAATAGCTAATAATGATTGAAAAAGTGTTGAGAAAGTGTATGGGGAAAACAGTTATTCATAAAGTGTGTAAATAAAAGACAAAAGTGGCGCGGTTGACGAGACTCGAACTCGCGACATCCTGCGTGACAGGCAGGCATTCTAACCAACTAAACTACAACCGCACACTTAAAATATGGTGGTCGATACAAGACTCGAACTTGTGACATCTACCTTGTAAGGGTAGCGCTCTACCAACTGAGCTAATCGACCGAAATTGTTTAAACATTAATTTTGAATAAAAGTGATGAAAAACAATAAAAGCAAATTATTGGTGATCCCTAGGGGATTCGAACCCCTATGGCAAGGATGAAAACCTTGAATCCTAACCATTAGATGAAGGGACCACTAACAAAATTTAATAATGAATACTGAACAATGAATGAAATAGCAGGTATTCACTCTTCACTATTGCTTACTCATTATACTGGTGACCCGTGATGGATTCGAACCATCGGCCACCTCCTTAAAAGGGAGATGCTCTACCAGCTGAGCTAACGGGTCATGAGATTTTTAAATGGCGCGGCTGACGAGACTCGAACTCGCGACCTCCTGCGTGACAGGCAGGCATTCTAACCAACTAAACTACAGCCGCACATTTAAACTTTGGTGATCCCTAGGGGATTCGAACCCCTATGGCAAGGATGAAAACCTTGAATCCTAACCATTAGATGAAGGGACCACTTTAATATGGTGGTCGATACAAGACTCGAACTTGTGACATCTACCTTGTAAGGGTAGCGCTCTACCAACTGAGCTAATCGACCGTACTAAAGGGTTGAAATTGTATCAAACACTTTTTTTAAAATAACATTAAAACAACAGTGGTGACCCGTGATGGATTCGAACCATCGGCCACCTCCTTAAAAGGGAGATGCTCTACCAGCTGAGCTAACGGGTCGCTCTTGTTAAAATGGAGTGGAATTATATAAAATAATTTCTATTTTGTCAAGTCTTTTTTTAATAAATTTAACAAATTTTGTAAAGAGGTTTTAGCCGTTTGTATCTGTACTGCTTTTCTGTTACCACTAAAATGATAAGTAACCACCTTTTTATAGGCGTTTGAAGAAGCTATACCAATGACAACCGTTCCCACTGGCTTATTTTTTGTGCCGCCATTGGGTCCTGCAATTCCACTGACGGCAATGGCGTAGTTTGCTTTAAACTTGCTTAAAACACCATCGAGCATATCGGATACCACTTCTTGTGATACCGCACCAAATTGTTCTAAATTTTCTTTT
>JBAYZM010000052.1:0-11812 GCA_041672515.1 Arcobacteraceae bacterium | reverse complement strand
TTGAGCCCATCATTTTTAATTTGTTGTGCATTTAAAAGTTCTTGGAGTGTTTGTTGGGTTAAAAAGGATTGGACTAAACTGTGTAAAAGAGTACCTTTTTGTGGTTGCATATCGGGCTTTGAGAAAATATTGATTTGAAAATCATCACCATTTTGTTTCAGTTTTTCCATAAATGCTGTGGGAAGTTCAATAACAAAATCAAAATGGTGTTGATGCAAAAGTGCTTTTGCGGTTTGTGCGGTTTGAAATTGGACGCTAAAAAAACTGTTTTCATTGATTTTGTCAATGAGTTTATCCATGTTGGCATCGTGATTTACCGCAATAATTGCAACGCTTAGTTTTACATCGACACTATTGGAATAGCTGTTTTTAAGTGCCAAGGACATAATTAAAATAAACAACGTTGGCATAATAAATAAAACCATTAAAGCATGGACATCTCTTAATATCAAAGTAAATTCTTTTTTGAGTAAATAAAAAAACATCAGTCTCTTAAATCCTGTTTCGTTAAGTGTAAAAACATCTGCTCTAAGCTTTTATTGCCAAAATCAATGGCTTTAATTGATTGATTTTGTGCTTTAAGTTCACAACAATATTCTATGAGATGGCTAAAACCATTTTGAATGGGTATCTGTTTTTCTTCATTGTTTTGAAGGGTTATGGTAATTTGATTGTTTTGTTGGACAAGGTTATCTTTGCTTTCATGTAAGATGATTTTCCCATGATCCAATATCGCAATATCATCGCACAAAAATTCGATTTCTTCCATATAATGTGAGGTATAAATTATGGTGGTATTTTTTTCTTGATTAATGCGTTTAATCACATTTAAAATGTAGTTTCTTGATTGCGGATCAATTCCCACCGTTGGCTCATCTAAATATAAAATTTTAGGCTCATTAAGAAGACCAATGGCAATGTTTAATCGTCGTTTTAATCCCCCTGAATACGTATGGGCTTGTTTATTCACATAAGATTCTAAAGATGTTGCTTCAATGCACTCTTGAATACTTTTTTTAAGCAATTGACCTTTTAAGCCATACAAAGCCCCAAAAAATTCCAAGTTTTCATAGCTTGTGAGTTTGGGATAAAAAGCGTAGGTTTGGGGAACATAACTGCAAATTTGTTTGATTTTATTGCTTTGTTTTTCAAAGTCATACCCATCAATTTTGATTGTGCCTGAATCTTTTGAGACCAAATGATTTAAAATGGAAACCAAAGTAGTTTTCCCTGCGCCATTGGGTCCTAACAATCCAAAAATGGTGCCAGCTTTTATCTCCAAAGAGAGGTCTTTTAAAATGGGAGTATGACCGTATGATTTATTTAAATTTGTGATAGAAATCGACATTAGTTCACTTTGGCTTGAATTTTTATATTGTAGCTAATTGTGAATAAATTATTGAATGGCAAGTTTTTTCCCCACAGCGGAAGTTTTTATGGTATCAACAATTTTGAGATTAATTGAGAATTTTATATTGGATAATTCCTTTTTTAAAATGGCTTTAATATCTTTTACCAGAAACGTTTTTTGACTTTGTAAGGTAATATCAAGAAGTTCATCTTTTAAAGTATCATTGCTTGAATTGACAAAAACAACCGCTTTTTCTATTCCTTCAACTTGTTCTAAAATATGTTCAATTTGTATGGTAGAGTATCGTTTTCCTGCCACTTTTAAAATTTGAGAACTTCTTCCTATTAATTTAAATTTCTCTTTTTCAAACTCGACATAATCAAAAGTTTGCAGTTCTTGATGGGTGTGTTTGAACTCTTTTTCAAACACAAGCTCAGAAATAAAAGGAGATTTGACCTTTAATTCATTGTTTTCATTGATTGAAGGAATCACTTTGTCTAAAGGAGTCCAAAGGGTTTCCTCATTGATTTTATACGCCATTCCTCCTGTTTCAGTTGAACCAAAAATTTGAATAAGATTGGTCGAAAATTTCTCTTTGAACTCTTTTGCCTCTTCGCTTAACAAAGGGGCTGTTGAACTCATAAATACACAGTGACTTAAATCTTTTTTATCTCTGAGTTGGTTTAATGCTTTGATATACAAAGGGGTCGTTATAACCAATGAGTTCTCATCGATAATATCCAATAAGTCATTGGGCAAAAAATGTTCTTTTAAAATAATATCAATGTTATTGAACAAAGGAAAAAACAGTCCCATTAACGAACCATAAAAGTGAATAAAAGGCACCGTAACAATGACTTTATTGATGGGCTGCAGGGTGTTTATAAGCGAAGATAAAACTTCTATTTCGGACACAATATTCTCTTTTGTTTTTAATGCCCCTACTGGAAAACCCGTACTGCCTGAAGTAAAGTAAACAAAAGAGAAATTTTTGTCATTGAAGATATTGTCAGTGTCATACGCTTCATTAAACTCTTTGATATTTAACTCAAGCAATTGTTGAACAATGGCTTTGTTGGTGTGATCAAAAAGAACAGATTTGGCGTTTGAAAAGTAAGATTTGAAAATATTTAAAGCATTTTCCTCTTTTTTAGAAGAAGCAATGTATGAAACCTTATGGTGATATTTTTTATCACAAAAAAGAGTGGGATTGATTTCATATTGGTTGATTGAGCCATTGTCATTAAATATTTTGAGCATCATAAGAAGACCTTTTTAACAAAATTAATAAGAATGTAACGGCAACGATTCCTAGCGTGGCAATAATTCCTATAGAAAACAGCGCATTGATGTGTGAAAAAACCAGCACACCAAACCCTGCAAATGTAGATAAAAGAGAGTATAGCACAGCTTTGTAGCTGTTTTTATTGATATTTTTTGCAGCCATATAAATGCCAAAATCAATGCTGATGGACAGAAGAATAAACATCATAAAAAGATGCAATATATTAAAACTCATCAAAAAGGAAAGGGATAAAACAATTGATAAAGGAAATACAATATAACAAAAAGAGATCAGATAATTTCTTTTAGTGGAGAATACAACCATAAAAACAATAAACGCCATGGTTAAAACGCCATAAAAAATGAGTTCGTTGTAAAGAGCGACAAGACTTTTTTCAAACATATCTTTAAGACTTAAATTTTGAAGAAAACCGTAAGCATAAAACGCCTCTTTTTTATTTTCTGGAAGATAGGCATACGTAATAAAATCGTTTTTATAAGGAAGAACATCCAAATTTAAGCGTTTCAATGTTTCAAGGCTATAATTGGGGTTTTCAAGAGGATAGGTGTAAGCATTAATAAAATAATTTTTCTGAAATCCAAACAAAGAAGCTTTTTCTTCCAACTGCATTTTTATACTATCAAGAGGCTTGTTTTTTAAAGCACTTTTTTTAAGGGGAAACTCTTTTTCATCGACTAATATTGATAAAGGAATATTGGCTTTGGGAAACGCTTTTTTTAATGTTCGAGCATGGCTGATTAGCTCATCAATAGAAGAGGCTTTGATTAACACGGGTATATTTTTTTCAAGCGTTAAATGGCGATTAAAAAAGGCTTCGGTTTCTTTTAGTTGGGTGTTATTTACATCTAAGTTTTCTAAATTTGAATCAAATTTCATGTAAGTAAAAGAGAGGGCAATCAATACAAGAGAAAAAACAATGATACGTTTAGGGGGAATGGTTACAGAAGATTTACGTAAGGTTGAAAGGGAATTGTTTTTTTGTAAAAACCCTATTTTGGGATATAAAAATGCAAATTGAATATACGAAAACAGCAAAGAAATTATGGCAAAAAAACAGAGTTGTTTGATTAAATCAAATGCAATAAAAGAGAGAATGAAAAATGCGCCAAGGCTTGTAATCATGCCTAAAAACACCTCTTTGTTAAAGGCTTTTTTCTCATTATAATGATGATGTACATAGTGATGAAACATATAATCAATGGCAACAGTAGAAATAGAAATACCAAATACAATAACAAATATGGATAAAGTATCAAAGATAAAAGAGGTGAGGAGCAACGCCAATAAAATTGAAGAGGTTAATGTCATTAATGTATTGAGTAAGAGTTTTAAATTTCTTAAAATAAGTATGTAGAGTGCCAATAAAACAAGCGTTGAAAAAAAAATAATTTTATTGACATCCTCTTTTATCATTCTTGAATTTTCTACAAAATAGAAAATGGGTGAGAATACTTTTATCTCTTCATTGGAAGAAATTACCGTATGAATTGAATCGTAAATATGCTCATATTGTTGTAAAGATTGAAGGGAAGAATCAAGATTAAAGACACTTAAGTAACCGTAATCTTTGAGGATTAAATGACCATTTAAAAAAGAAAGCGAGTCGGGCTTTTTCTCTTTTGTTAAAAGATTTAAAGGGTCTTGTTGATCCACAACATAGGAGAAATCAGCATTTAAAATGTTTGATTTTAAGCTTTCAAGCTGCGTATTAATATCCAAAGTTTCTATGGTATTGTCTTGAAAATCATGGATATAAAATCGATACTCTTTTTTATACTTTTCCAGTGCACTGTTGGGTTTAAACGACTCAAGTGATAATGCTTCAATTTGTATCAATGTTTGTTCAAGTTTTTTGATAGTATTTAACGCATTTTCATCGAAGCCTTTAACGGACAAAAGAATCTTTTTTGTGGATTGAAAGGCATTAAATTCTTGAAGCAACTCTTTTTGTTCACTTTTGGGCAACAGCGTGTGCAATTGTGTGGATATGCTTTTAAAGGAATCAAAAGCAAAAACCAATACGATTAAAAAAAGTAAGATTAAAAGATTAATAGAGTTATTTATTTTCAACGATATTGATCCAATCTTCATTTGTAAAATTAATTTTCAGAAACTCTAAGAGTGCGTGGTTTTTTTTATATTCAATGGTATCAACGCTATTGGAAATGGGTTCATTTGGGATTAAAAGGGTGATTCCCTTTTCCTTTTTGAGTGTAAAAAACTCTTTTAACTCATCGGGTTGATTGGTATAGATACTTTTTATGAGTTTTGAAAAAATGGTTAAGCCCAAATGCTCTTCGTACGTTAATATTTTTTCTTCTTCCCCTTTTTTCTCAATAATGGCATCGCGGGTAAAAAGAAAAGATTTTTTCTCTTTGGGATAGTGAAGTTCAAGGCTGTCTTCATGGATATTGATCCAACCCTCTTTATAAAGCGTTGTTTGCAAAGCATTGATGTATCGGGTTTCTTTAAAGTGAATGGGTTCACACCATCCAGACAGAGTAAAAATAAAAAATAAAACGAGGATTCTATACATAAGAGTGCTTTTTAAAACAGAAATATTTATGAATAAATTGAATCAAGCCTGCCAATAAAAAGAGGAAGTACCAACCAATCGATGAGTAAAAAGTCCAATAAATATCATCTAAAAAGTATAAAATATAACAATGAATTAACAGATTTAAAAAAGAGATAAAAAACCAAAATAGGGTAGATTTTTGAATATACTCTTTTTCATCAACTTCGACTTTTTTATTAAGTTTTTCTAACAAAATAAAAATAAATGAGTTTTGAGAAACATAACTGTATAAAATAAAAATAGAAATTAATCCAGATAATAAAGCGGGTAAAAGTTTGAGTAATAAAAAATCATCCAAAAAAAATGCTAAAACAGAAATTATCATATAAAAAAAAGAGAAAATAAACTCTTTAAACCCCTTTTTTATCGTTAAGACAAACCATAAAAAAGAGAAAATAAATATAAAAAAAGAGACAGTTTTTAATTCAAAATTCTTAAGTGAATAAAATACAATGGGAGCATAAAGTAAAGATATGATTAAATTCATAACTTTATCTGACCATTGCTCCACTGATATTTAAAACTTCTCCACTGACATAAGTCGCATTAACACCCATAAAATAAGCGCATGTTGCAACTTCGTCTGCTCTGCCAAATCTTTTTAACGGGATGGCTTTTTTTAATTCATTGACATGGGGGATTTTTTCTATCATTTCTGATTCAATGATTCCAGGGGCTAAGGCATTGACTCTGATATTATATCTTCCAAGTTCTATGGCTAAAGTTTTTGTAAAAGCGATAACTCCGCCTTTACTTGCACTGTAATTGGCTTGACCAGAGTTTCCACTGATTCCTGAAATGGATGCCACATTTACAATACTACCTCTTTTATTCATCATCATATTTTTAGAGATAACTTTGGTGACATAAAAAAGCCCCGTAAGATTTGTATTAATAACATCTTCCCACTCATCATCGCTCATAAAGAAAAAGAGATTATCTTTGATGATTCCAGCATTATTGATTAAAACTTCCACATCAAGATTTTCTAAAGCACTTCTAATAGAGTTTTTATCTTGCATATTAAAGCAAATAAGTTCACCTTTGTTATTTATTTGTTCTAAAAGTTCATTTGCTTTTTTGATATTTGTATTGTAGTGAATGTAAACAAAGTAGTCATTTTTTGCATACTCTTTTACAATGGCTTCACCAATAGAACCCGTAGCTCCTGTTACTAATACTTTTTTTGTTTCCATTTTTTATCTTTATACTAATTTCGCATCTCTTAATATTTTATTGATATTTTTTATATCAAAATCCATTCTTCTATCTTCATAAAGAGGTTTTATGATTTTTCTGATTTCATCATAAATATTTTTTAAATGTGGTGAAACTTGGTCATTTCCTCTAATATCAACCGCTTGAGCCATACCAATAAAGGCAATAGAAAGCATATTATATAAATCAGGAATCATTTTTGCAAAATCATTTGCAGCTGTTGTTCCCATAGAAACTTTATCTTGATTGAGTGATTCTGTTGGTCTTGAGTGAATTGAAGCAGCTGTTGTGTTTTTGATAACATCAGCACTTAATGAACTTAAACTGATTTGCATGGCTTTAAATCCATGATAAAAAGGCTCATGAGAAAGTTTTAGATTTTCACCTAAACCACGATTGAATTTATGGTCAACCAATAAAGCAAACTCTTTATCGAGTAAATCGGCTAAATTTGCAGCACATATTTTTAAAGTATCCATAGCATGAGCAACATAACCACCATAGAAGTTACCTGATGTATAGATTTTTTGATTTTCTCCATCAATTAATGGATTATCATTTACTGAGTTGATTTCTGTTTCAACCCAATTTTTTGAAATTATAAGATTGTCTCTGATTACACCTAAAACTTGTGGAGCGCATCTCATAGAGTAATTATCTTGAATGTTTAAATCATTATCTGCAAAAAATTTATCGTATCTGTCATCTCTTCCGTGTGTGAGTTTTGAACCTTGGATTTTTCTTTTTATGTTTTTTGCTGTGGCAATTTGCCCACTAAATGGTTTTGATTCATGTACAAAATCTTCTACGGGTGTATCATCACCCAATAAAACTTCAAACATTCCAGCAACATAAGATTCCATAGAGTCTAAAATAGTTTCAAACTCTTCAATGGCATCAAGTGCAATAGCACTCATGATAGTTGTACCATTCATTATTGCTAGTGCTTCTTTTGGTTTAAATTCGTAAGGAGTTATATTTAATTGATTATAAACCTCCATTACATCTTTAATTTCACCTTTATAATAAACTTCTCTTTCACCTGCAACAACAGCTGCAATATATGAAAGTGGTGTTAAATCTCCACTTGCTCCCACTGAACCTTGCGATGGAATAACAGGAATAATGTCATTTTGGATTAGAAGTTCAAGTCTTTTAAGAAGTTCAACACTCACACCCGAACGAGCTTTACTTAAAGAGATCGTTCTCATAATAACAGCATATCTACAAACTTTGTGAGATAAATTCAGACCAATTCCACAGCCATGAAATCTAAACAGATTTTTTTGTAAAGTTTTACTGTCTTCATAAGTAACATAGTTTTTACCACTTGCTCCATAACCTGTTGTAATTCCATAAATGGGTTTACCATTTTTTATTTCATTCATCAAAAAATCATGTGTATGGTTGATATACTCTAAAAATGCTTGATTTTTGGAAATCTCGATACTCGAGGCTTTGGCTATTTCTTCAAGGGTAATATACCGTTTGTCTATTTGTAAATGCATTATTTCTCCCAGAAATTATAAAAATTAAACCACTGATTTGGGTATTGAATTAAAATATCCTCAAATAGTTTCACATACTGTTTTATGGCTATATCAATAGCTTCATTTTCTTTTAAATTAAAATCTAAATCCAATTGAATGGTTTCAACTTTATATTTTTGCAATCCTATATGGATGACAAAACAACATAAAATAGGTGTTTGGGTTTTGTATGAAATTTTAAATGGATTTTTATTAAAATTTGCCTCTTCATTAAAAAATTTGCAAGGGTATTTATATTTATCACTGGTGGGGCGGTCTGCCATAATAGCAATAACTTCATTATTGGAAATGGCATTGGCTATGGCTATGGAAACCGGTATTTGACCTACTGATTGGTCAATTATTTTTATATGGGATGTCTCTTTTTTAATGGAATCTTCTATGTCTTTAATGCTGTCAAGAATGACTTCTTGCATGATAATATTGATGGTATTTTTTGTGACAGGATTACTTGAACTTGAAGCCCACCCTCCAAAATGAGAGAACAATAAAATCGTTTTTGTCTCCATAATCTTTTTGATACTCTCCTCTTTATCATAGATAAAGCGGTATGAAGAGGGGTCATCTTTGGATATAAAGCGATCCACTAAACATATTGCAAACATTCTTAAATGTTCAAAATAGACCCAATTATTGAATTCCAACCCCAATTTTTTGTAATAAATAGTAAGTGATTGTTTAACGTTAGAGGCAAAAATAAAATAGAAAAAACTTACGGGATACATAATATAGTAAACAAATTTATACCCAAAAAGTTTGTATAAATTGAAGGCAAGCTTTATGCTCCAACCACTTCCCCGTTGTTTGACATTCATCTACTGGTATCTTTTTTTAAGAAAAAACTTTAGGGGTAATAATCGAATATGCACCATGACAATGGCTGCTGTGTCCCAAAACTTTTTAAAGTGACTGACTCTCTCTTCGGGCGTGGGATAATAGCACTCAATGGTGACTTCTTTTATTAATCTTTTTTTCCAAGCGTGTTTGACTAACACTTCCATTTCCCAATCAAAACGTGAAGTTTTAATCTTCAAATCAAGTATGGTTATGGGATAGAGTCTGAATCCTGATAATGAGTCATGTATCTCTTGTTCGGTATCCCAACAGGCCCAAAAGTTGCTAAACCATCGACCAAATTTGGAACCATTAGGGATATTATCAATATTGAAATTTCTTGCTCCTATGATAATTTCATTGTCGCAAGACGCTTCAACCAATTTGGATATTTGTGAGGCAAGATGTTGCCCATCGCCATCAAGTGTAATAAAGTGTGAATAGCCAAGTTCTTGGGCTTTTTTTGCACCCGAAACAATGGCAACACCTTTGCCTTGATTATGTGAGTGACGAACTATGGTAAGGTTGGGATGAGGTGTTAATAGGGTTTCTAAAGGCGTACTTGAACCATCATCCACGACAATTAAAGAGTAGTTATACGATAACACATCATCTACAACCGCTTGAATGGTCTTAAAGTTGTTATACGTTGGGATTACGGCAATATAATTATTCATACACGATTTCACTCACTTTATTATTATGTTGATCTTCAATGGTAATTTTATGGTTACTTATTCTATAAATAAGGATTACAGAAGGTTTAACCAGTTGTAAAAATTTGACTCTTTTTATTTTCTTTATTTGAATATTAAACAGTTCTTGTGCAATATCAACTTGTAAAAAGCCTGCTAATATTGGATTTCCAGGGAAATGAGCTTGAAAACTAACATGTGATTCATCACAAAGCCGTATCTGCTTTTCTTGTTGTGAACTTTGAGTAATAGTATACAAATTTTCTGTAAAATTCATTCATGACTTTCTGTGATATTTTCGGTATTTTACTTATTTTTGTCTAAATCTTAAATTAATAAGTCACCAAAAAGCAAAAATTTATTTTTTATAAGAGGACTGCAAGCACTTAAATATTATAATCTGCAATATAAAATTAATGAAGGAATCGGATATAATGGCTATTACAAGCAATGAATTTAAGCAAGTCTTGATTGACGGATTAAAACTTGAAGACATGAGTGTCGATGATATTGACGATGCAAATGCACTGTTTGGTGATGAGGGATTGGGATTGGATTCAGTCGATTCAATCGAATTGGTTTTAATCATAGAAAAAGAGTATGGGGTTAAAATTAATAATCCAGAAAAATACAATGAAATTTTCGCTTCCATTACCAATTTATTAACTTACATCAATGAAAATATCAAATAAAGCCTACATTACTTCTTTTGAGTGTGTTTCTTGTGCAGGGGATAACCAAGAAGAACTTTTCGATGCGATTTGCGAAAAAAAAGAGACCATTACCCTTAATACAACTTATGTTCCTGAAACCACAGTGGCAATAGGAGAAATTGTTTCTCCTTTAAGTTTTGATGAACTTTTACGACAAACGTGTCAAAGAGTGCTGACTCAATCCCATTTAAAAGATTTTTCAAATACGCTATTGGTTGTTGGTTCTTCCGTGGGAGGAATGCGTCAAACAGAAGCACACTTTTTTCACGATAAAAGCTACAAAAACATCAACTACAAAGAACATCCCATTGATGCCATTGCTTATCAACTCAAACAGATATGGACTTTTTATGATGATATCTCTTTTTCAACTGCTTGTACGTCCAGTGCCAATGCTTTAGGTTATGCCAAAGAGGTGATTGAAAAAGGTATCTATGAAAATGTTTTGGTTGTGGGTGTTGATTCTTTATGCCATACAACGGTGTGTGGTTTTAGGGCATTGAGTGTTCTTTCAAGTACGCCTTGTACCCCTTTTGAAAAAAATCGTTTGGGCATGAATGTGGCAGAAGCGATTGCCGTTTTGCTCATTCAACGTGAAAAACAAGCCAATGCCATTGAAATTTGTGGGGTAGGGTACAGCTCCGATGCACACCATATGACTCAACCTCATCCTGAAGGTTTAGGGGCAAAAAAAGCGATGCAACAAGCCCTTGGCAATGCCAAACTTTCTATTGAAGACATTGATTATATCAATGCCCATGGCACAGGAACGCTTGCCAATGACAGTGCGGAACTCAATGCCATTGCCTCTGTTTTTCAAGAACATCAACCTTATGTAAGTTCGACAAAATCCATTACGGGACACACCTTAGGAGCAGCAGGGGCTATTGAAGCGATTATCGCCTCAATGTGCCTTCAAAAAGGGGTTGTTCCTCCTTCTAAAGACATTAAAGAACTTGAAAATGAGAAGATAAGAATCAGCAATAGCCTCATAAAAAAACCTTTAAATTACGTGATGAGTAACTCGTTTGCTTTTGGTGGAAACAACACGTGTTTGATTTTTGGGAAAACCGTATGACAATCCATTTAGAAATTTTACAAAGTGCTTATTTAATGGGTGAGCAAACGATTGAAAACCTCAATACCAAAGAGTTGGTTCCTACGATGGTATTTAGAAGAAGATTGACACAAGCTTCTAAGTTGGTCATTGAGTTAATGCACCGCATTCATTTTAATGACAACCGAATCATGTTTGGAACAGCGTATGGAGAACTTGAAGCCACTTCTAAAATACTCAATGCCATTGTTCATTCAAGTGGGATTTCTCCTACGGATTTTCAAAATTCCGTTTACAACACCGCCGTCTCTTACAGTTCCATTTTACACCACAATGAGCATGAAATTATGACCATCTCTTCAGGTGATGAAACCAGTGAGAAATTGTTGAAATTGGGTGCGATTAAAGCACTTGATGGCGATGAAATTGTACTCGTTGCCACAGAAACCATGAACATTGAAAATATCAATCAAATCAATCATTGTGTTGAATATTTAGAGTGATATTTTC
>JBAYZM010000051.1:0-11953 GCA_041672515.1 Arcobacteraceae bacterium | reverse complement strand
ATTTTTTAAACCCAAAAAAATTCAAGGAGAAATTATGAAAAAATTAGTTTTAGGAACAATTACAGCAGCTATGCTTGCCACAAGTGGAATGGCAGCAGCAGATTATACAATGAAAGTAAGCCACGTTGTAAGTGCAAGTACTCCAAAAGGGAAAGCAGCCGACTTTTTTGAAAAAAGAGTTGAAGAGTTAACCGGTGGTAAAATTGATGTTCAAGTCTTCCCAAATTCACAACTTTATGGTGATGGTGAAGAGATGAAAGCCCTTGTTATGAATAATGTTCAATTAATTATGCCAAGTTTATCAAAATTCACAAGTGTTGCTCCGCAAATGCAACTTTTTGATTTACCTTTTCTTTTCAGAGATAAAGATCATTTATATAATGTTATGGATGGAGAAGTAGGAGATATATTAAAATCAAAAGTGAATGAAAAAAAACAGATGATGGCAATGGATTATTGGGATGCTGGATTTAAACATTTCTCAAGCAGTAAAAAAGCCATTGTTAATCCTGAAGACGCCGCTGGAATGAAATATCGAATTCAAAGTTCAAAAGTTTTAGAAGCACAATTTAAAGCCGTAGGTGGAAATCCACAAGTTCTTCCATTTTCAGAAGTTTATTCAGCATTACAACAAGGGGTAGTTGATGGAACTGAAAATCCATTATCAAACTTCTATACTAAAAAATTCCACGAAGTTCAATCAAGTCTTACATTAAGTTCACATGGTTACTTAGGATACTTAGTTGTTATGAATACGCAATTTTGGAACAAATTACCAAAAGATTTACAAGAAAAAGTTGCTCAAGCAATGAAAGAAGCAACCAAACTTGAAAGAGAAGAGACTTCTATTGAAGATGCTAAAATCATGGAAGAGTTAACAAAATATTCTCAAACGACTAACAAACTTCAAATCATTGAGTTAACGCCTGAGCAAAAACAACAATGGCAAAAAGTAATGGCTGGTGTTTATCCAAAATTTTATGACGTCATTGGTGAAGAGTTAATCAAAAAAGCCATTGACACAAAGTAACAAAGTTGAACTATGAAAAAATTTTTCGATATTATTGATTTAATCGTCAGTACCATCAACCAAACCATGGCAGTCGTCGGACTGTCATTGGGGGTCATACTTGCTTTTATCAATGTTATATTGCGATATGCCTTTGATATGAGTCTTACATGGGCTGCGGAACTGACCAACTATCTTTTTATTTGGTCTGCTCTTTTTGGTGCTGCGTATGGTTTTAAAAAAGGTGCGCACATATCAGTGAGTTTACTGATTGCAAAATTTCCTGCTCCTATTACCAAGTTTTTTTTAATATTTTCCAATGCCATTTCCATTGCCTATCTTGGATTGTTGTCCTATTTTGGCTACCAACTGATTCTTTTATTAGTTGATTTCGATGAAATGAGCGTTGATTTAAATATTCCTATGTGGATTCCTCACTTAGTACTGCCCATTGCTTTTGCACTCGCCGCATACCGAGCAGGAGAAAAGTTAGTTGAAGTCTATAAAACGGATTCTAAAGACATTACACTCTTCAATGAACATGAAGTTATCATCAAAGAAATTAAAGGAGAACATTAATATGGTTATTGCAACTTTATTTATTCTACTTTTTGCTCTCATGCTTTTTGGCGTTCCCGTAGCAGTGGCTTTAGGTTCGACAACACTTATCACCTCTTTTATTTTTACCGATATGGATTTAATGGGGATTCCCTCAAAAGTGTTTGATGGATTAAACAAATATACACTTATGGCGATTCCCATGTTTATTCTTGCAGGTTCTTTGTTATCAAAAGGGTCATCAGCAGGAAGAATTATTGACTTTGCAAAAAGCTTAGTTGGACACCTTCCAGGGGGTCTTCCAATTGCAGCAATTTTAGCTTCAATTATTTTTGCAGCCGTCAGTGGAAGTTCACCCGCAACCGTTGCCGCAATTGGTTCAGTCATGTATGGTGCCATTAAACAAGCCGGATACAATGAACAATTTGCTATTGGTACGATTGCTACTTCTGGAACATTGGGTATTTTAATTCCTCCTTCGATTGTTTTTATCGTATACGGTGTAACTGCAGATGAATCAATTGGAAAACTGTTTATGGCAGGAGTCATTCCAGGACTTATGATTGGTGCTATGATGATGATTGCAACGTATGTATTAGCAAGAAAAAGTGGTTTTAAAGGTACCAAAGCGGCCAGTTTTAAAGAACGATTTATCGCTTTTAAAAATGCTTTTTGGGCATTGCTGATTATTGTCATCGTTATTGGTGGAATTTATGGGGGTATTTTTACTCCAACAGAAGCTGGAGCATTCAGTGTTATGTATGCATTTTTTGTCTCTTTTTTCATTTACAAAGACACCAAATATAAAGATTTGTTTAAAATCATTTTAGATTCAGCACAAACAAGTTCTATGATTTTCTTTATCATTGCGAATGCGATGCTTTTTGCTCACTTCTTAACCGATGAACAAATTCCGCAACATATTACTGAAATGATTATTGAAGCCAATATGGGACCATTGATGTTCTTGTTGATTGTCAATATTCTTCTTTTACTCATGGGGCAATTTATGGAACCAAGTTCCGTGGTTATGATTACCGTACCACTTCTACTTCCTATTGGTGTTGCTTTAGGAATTGACCCTATTCACTTAGGGGTTATTATGGTTGTTAATATGGAAATAGGAATGATTACTCCACCTGTGGGCTTGAATTTATTCGTTGCCAGTGGTATAACGGGGCTTAGTTTAAAACAAGTTATCGTGGCATCTTTGCCAATGACAACGGTACTGCTTATAGGATTACTCTTAGTTACCTATATTCCCGCTATCTCTTTATGGCTTCCAAATTTAATGTTTGGATAAAAAAAAGTAAGAGTTAAACTCTTACTTTTTTGGAATAAAAATCGAAAATTGTGCACCTTCAGAACTGTTTTTAACCCGTAGTTTTCCCCTCATATTTTTCTCAACAATAATTTTAGACATATAAAGCCCAATACCCGTTCCATGAGCATCATCTTTGGTCGTAAAATAAGGTTCAAATATTTTGGATTTGGGTTGAACTTGAATTCCCCCACCATTGTCTTCAATGGTTAATTTAACAAAATGTTCATCTTCAAGTGCAAAAATATCAATATGCGCATCTTTGACATTATTAGAGACCAAAACATCTTTGGCATTGGAAATAATGTTTAAAATGACTTGTTCACACTCATTTAAATAGGTATTTAGCATGATAGAGGGGTCAATATTGACATTAACCACAATTTGATTTTCTTTTAACATACTGCCTAAAATATTCATAACACTTTGAACCGAACTGTATAAACTAAAGAGTTCTTTCTCTTTTTTAGGCATAAAAAAGTTTCTAAAATCATCAATCGTATGAGACATATATTCAATCAAATTATCGGCATCTTCAACTTTCTTTTGCATAAATGCAGGTTCAAGTTTTCCCATGGAGTATTTGAATTTAATTGCCATAAGAACCGATGAAAGCTCGGACAAAGGTTGTCGCCATTGGTGAGCAATATTTGAAATCATCTCACCTAATGCGATAAATTTTGATTTTTGAATCAATATTTGCTCTTTTTCTCTGTTTTTAGATAACTCTTCTTGAACTCGTTTTTCAAGATTAATATTCAGTTCAATTAAATCTTCCGATTTTTTTTGTACGGTTTGTTTATATTCATCAAAAAACTCTTCTATTTTTTGACTCACTAAAATAGAAAAAGCAATCGCTACGGTTAAAAATCCTAAAAAGATAAAAATGGTTTGTGCTACTCTTTTTTGAACTTTACTTTTTAAAAGAGCTTTTTTATGTTCAATGTCTTGCTCAATGTCATCTAAATAAATCCCTACTGCCACAATCCAATTCCACTCTTGAAAATACTTAAAATAGGAAAGCTTTTGTTTGATGGTGTCATCGTAAGGTTTTTTATAGGCATATTGAGTAAAAGATTCACCTTTAACTCTGATATCGTTTAAAAACTCTTCTCGAAAGCGTTTTCCTGTCTCATCTTCATAAAAAGAGGATATGGATTTTCCCAACAAATCAGGACGATTGGGATTAACTAACATCACAGCAAACTCATCGCCTCCTTGCAAATCTTTGACTTCATAGACAAAAACATAGTTGCTTTTTCCCTCTTGAAAAGAGATATTGTGCAACATTCGAACGACTTCTTCTTTAATGGATTGTTCATTTTCAGGCGTGGCAATAAGCGCTTGATATTTGATAATATCCAACACCACTTCCACCTCTTTTTTAATATTTTGCTTTTGAGTATTGTAGTAATCTTGAACAAATTGTTCTGAGTCTTTTTGAAAATCATCATAGGCATTTTTAACATAATAATACGAAATAGATGCCACCATTAAAGACATAATAATGATAAATAAATAAATAATAATTTTTGATACATTTTTCTCAGTAATAATTTTCATACACCCTACTCGTTTATTTTTATTTGATATTATTTTGGTATCATAACATAACTAAATTTTTGGAGTCCTAAAGTGCTGAGTAAAGAATTAATTGACCAACTTTCCAACTTTACCTTGTTGTATGTGGAAGATGAAGATGGGATAAGGGAGAACATTTGTGAAGTTTTACAAGATGTTTTTAAAACCATTTACTTGGCAAAAAATGGCGAAGAAGCCTATGCTCTATTTATGGATAAAAAGCCCGATTTAATCATCACCGATATTAAAATGCCCAAACTCAATGGCATTGAGTTAGTCGAAAAAATCCGACAAACCCATGCCAAAGTTCGAGTAATTATTCTCTCTGCACACACCGATTTGGACTACATGTTAAAAGCAACCGAACTGCATTTGGTCAAATACATTATTAAACCCATCAATGAAGAAAAACTCGTCGATGCCCTAGAAGCTTTTATTAACAGTTTTGAGAACTCAAAAATTTGTACACTTGTTCCACAATGGCTTTTTGACGAAGGAAGAAGTACCATAAAAGCACCCAATGAAGAGTTTATTTTGACCAAAAAAGAGAGTCTGTTTTTAAAACTGTTGCTTAAAAAACATCGTATTATTACCTACGAAGAGATGGAAAATTGTATTTGGGGACATGAACATGTTATGACCCAAAATGCTTTACGACTTTTTATTAAAAATTTCCGAAAAAAACTTCCGCCTGATTTACTGAAAAATGTCCAAGGAGTGGGGTACCAACTGCTGGTCTAACTCACAGTACTACAAACCAAGGATTCAACAGCTCTTTTTTGTTATACACAAGAGGGGTTGCCAATGCTAAGTTTTCAATGCTAAAGTGTGCATCATATTCGTAGGTCATTTTACCCACTTCTCTGACAATTGCATCGGCAGCTGCTGTGTCCCATTCCATGGTGGGCGATAATCTTGGGTAAATATCGGCTTGCCCACTTGCAATCAAACAGAGTTTTAAAGAAGACCCAAGAGAATGTAAAGTTAACGCTTTTGTTGTGTGTGCCAACGTCTCAATAAACTCTTGTGTTGCTTGATTCACATGAGACACCGAAGCAACTACGTGTAAAGACTCTTTTTTATCCTCATTGACATATAAAGGCAGTTGTTCTTTCTTTAACACTTCCCCTTTGCCATTTAAAAGTTCTTTAAAAGCACCTTGCGATTTTTTGGCCCAATAGATTTCGCCCAAAGCCGGAGCATACACCACGCCTAAAACGGGAACTCCTTTATGAATAAGCGCAATATTTATGGTAAATTCACCACTTTTTTTGACAAACTCTTTGGTGCCATCAATGGGATCAATGCACCAATAATATTCCCAATCTTTGCGAATCTCAAAAGCCATTTGGCGACTCTCTTCAGAGATAATGGCAATAGTAGGATACGCTTTTTGTAATTGATTGCAAATCAATTCATTGGCTTGAATATCGGCTTGCGTTAAAGGAGATTCATCCTCTTTGTGTGCAACTTCAAAATTGGTGCGGTAAATTGCCATAACAATTTTACCCGCATCCACGGCAATCTCTTTAATTGCTTCAATATGAATATCTTTTAACAATGTCATTCCTCTTTCAATGCCGCTTTTGTTTGTCGTAATTTCTCAAGTTCGCTTAAATATCCATGTCCCAAATAGACCACATAAAATACAGTTGAAAAAAGCACCAAAAAAGGAATCATTGAAACGAGATATAAAATGATTGTTTTAATCTGAAACGTATTGCCTTTTTTCACTTTAATAACCGCCTCTTCTTCTTTGGTCATAATCGTTGATGTAATATCAAAATTAAGCAGTTTATAGAAAAAATAGTAAAACGGAATATTGATAATAAAAATATTTAACACCGGAATAAAATACAAAGGAATTAAAATAATAAGCAATAAAAGCATCATCAAAAAGCTTTTAACTAAAATCCAAAACGTATTAAAAATCGTGCCATAACCTCTGAATTCCAACGTAGGATAATGTTTTTTTTGAATAATTTTTAAAATAAAAGGGGTTAAAAATCCCACCACAATCAAGGTAATAAACAAAGCAAATACCATCACAAAAATTGTTCCCAACGTATAGACTAAAAAGCCCACAATCCAAGAAGTTATTGAGTA
The DNA here is from genome assembly GCA_041672515.1 of Arcobacteraceae bacterium. GTDB lineage: Bacteria > Campylobacterota > Campylobacteria > Campylobacterales > Arcobacteraceae > Marinarcus. The sequence goes on along the minus strand of JBAYZM010000051.1, from coordinate 5,378 downwards.
CTGCAATAAGAAATCTATAATATCTTTTCCAAAATAGGTTTCATGGGTTATTTCAGAATGAATGACTTCCCCATTTTGAATCATTTGTTGCTGTTGTTGCACTTGCACAATGTGATTGTGAAAATCATCAAGCCCAAAATGAGCCACCACAAAAAAAGTAGCATACATCACAAACAGCGTTATAAAAAAGGGATATAACGTCAGTTTTAAAATAGGTTTTGTGAAAAAATCTTTCAGTGATTTTGCAAAAAGTTCAACTTCATTCATCTTCTCTCCTTCCATCAAATCGGGTTTTGTATTCACACTTTTGGCACAATGTTTCCACTGCGTTGTTTTTAGAAAAACCCTCTTGAATATCTTTAACTCGAGATGAATTTAAAATACTCTGCAAGCTTTTTTCTTTGACATTGCCAAGATTCATTATGCCATCTTTATCCAAACAACAAGGCACTACAACGCCTGAACTTAAAATTCCAAAATGCGAACTCAACCCGTGGCAATACCCTTTTTCTTGATGATAATTGCTTTGTAGCGTTGGCCAAACAAAATAGTCGTCAAAATTAAAAAAGATTTTACGAGCGGTTTTAATATTTTTAGGTTTTTCACGGTAAATGTTCTCCCAATCCAAATGCGCTCCAAAAAAAGCATTGGCTTGTGTAAAGACCTCTTGGTTAAAGAGTTTGGCACTTTGATTCTCATCTAAATTCCAAATCCTAAAATTGATAAACAACTCTTTTTTTGCCTCCAACACAAATTGAGTAAACTCAAAGATAGGCGCTAAATAGGCACTTAAACTCTTTTTATGAGTGTTGGCTTGGTAAGAGTTGATTGAAAAATTCACTTGCTTAATCGCCCTATGACTTAACACCTCAAAATGCTTTTTAGCCAAATTATTTCCTGTAGTAGTAATATTGACTTTTAATCCAGCATCCCAACTGATATCCAAATAAGCTTCTAAATTGCCAAGCACCAAAGGATCCCCCACAATATGATACGCAAGTTCTTTGCTCAATGGTTTTAACTGTTGGTTGAGTGTTTTAAACAGCTCTAAACTCATGGTTTCATTGGGCAATGTTTTGGGTGGACAAAAAGAACACGCCAGATTGCAAATGTTCGTAATTTCAATATGAACTTTTCTGAATTTTTTAATTGTTTTTCCTTTTTAAAAGGTTTATTATAACACTATATATTTAAAACTATAAGTATATTTGGGGTATGATAAATTGTATTAATACTTTAATCTAAGCGAGTTTATCATGGCATATTATACCGCACAAGGTGCAGCGCAAGAAGTTACGGGTTCTTGTCACCATTTAAAAATCGGAAAAGTTCAAATCCTCATTGATTGTGGAATGTTTCAAGGGAAAGATGAAGAGTTAAATTACGAAGAGTTTGGGTTTGATCCTAAAAAAATTGATTATCTCATCTTAACGCATGCGCATTTAGACCATATTGGAAGAGTTCCTTTGTTGGTTAAAAAAGGGTTTAATAAAAAAATTATTTGTACCCATGCTACGTATGAAATTGCGAAACTCATGTTGGCAAACTCTGCAAATATTTTACAAGAAAAACCCAAACCTTTGTACAATATCAGCGATGTGGCTCCTGCGCTTAAACTTTTTAATACTTTTTTAGAATACAACGAAACACTCAAACTCGATAAAAACATCACCATTGCCTTCAAAAATGCCGGACATATTTTAGGAGCAGTAAGTGTAAAAATAAAATTTAACGAAGATAATCTTAAAAAAAGTATTGTTTTTTCAGGGGATATTGGACAAGAATCACGAATCATTACCTCAAAAGTCAATTTTTGGCGTAAAGCAACCCATGTTTTTATTGAATCCACCTATGGGGCGAGTGTTCATGAAAAAATGACGCTTTCAACTAAAAAATTCCAAAAAAAGATTTTAGAAACAATTAAAAACAAAGGTACGGTTGTTATTCCGTCATTTGCACTGGAACGAACGCAAGAGATACTTTTTTTACTCAAAAAAATGAGCAACAAAGGTTTACTGAAAAATATTCCTGTTTTTTTGGATTCTCCTTTGGCAATTAATGTCACGAAAGTATTTGAAAATTATCCTCATCTTTTTTCAAAGAAAATCCAAAAAGTATTTGAAGAGGGCGACAATCCCTTTGATTTTGAAGAGTTACAAACTACCTATTCCCAAGAAGAGTCCATTAAAATTAATCACAACGGCAAACCAAAAATTATTATTGCAGGTTCAGGAATGTGTGAGGGAGGACGTGTAAAATACCATTTATTGCGTTATTTAAGCGATGCTAACAGTTTAATTCTTTTTATAGGTTACCAAGTGGAAGGTACATTGGGAAGAAGAATTATTAGCCACAAAGAAGATGTCGCCATTTCGGGGCAACTTGTCAAAATCAAAGCCAACGTTGAACAAATAGATGGTTTTTCCGCCCATGCCGACCAAAAAGGATTATTGAAATTTATTGAAAAACTCAAAAGCCTTGAATGTATCTATTTAATCCATGCCGATGAGCCAAAATTGGAGGCGTTCAAAGAAAAAATCAAAGAAAAACTCCAGCAAAAAGTGCATATTGTAAAGATGAAAGAGCAAATATACCTCTGAAGCACGCCGCAGCAATAATAATATTTTAAACATATTTCAAAAATGTCATACGTTCCTACATTTTTGTTAAGAAAATTATAATATAATGATGTTTATTATATTATTGTCTCAAAAAGAGATATAAGGAACTTCATGTTTTTACACACGCCCACTAAAACTAGAATATTAATCAATATGCTTCTGACTCAAATTGGGTTTGCAATTATTAGTATTGTAGCTATTTTAAGCGATTATAAAATCGCTGCTATTATCGCCATCAATATCATTTTTGGACTTGTTGTTGCCTACACCAATTATTCTGCCATGAAAAGAATCGTAGGAGGAATTGAACGAATCAAAAAATATTTAGACGATTTGATGGATTTTGTTTTTTTCAGAAGCAATCGTATTACAAAAGCGCAATTTATTAAAAACGACGACATTGGGTTTATTTTAAAAGAACTCAATAAGTATGTCGATAAATTTGACACCATGAGAAAAGATGATATGCACGTTTTAGGCGAAGTGGTCATTGCCTTAAATAAAGTTTCTCAAGGTATTTACACCTCGAAAATTCACTCGAATACCAATAACTTTATGATTAATGCGCTTAAAAAAGTGGTCAATGAAATGTTGTCTACCACCAGTGAAAATATGGAAGAGTTAGTGGGCATCGTCGATAAATATACCCAACAAGATTATCGAACACAAATGAAAATCAACCCTATTTTAAAAGGGAAAATGCTTATTACCATGCAACGAATTAACCAATTGGGTGCGGAGTTAAACGACAATGCCAAACTGAATTTACGTAACGGAGAGCATTTAGAAAAAAACTCTATTACCATGAACCAATCGGTTGAAAACTTGGCTTCAAAAGCCAACGAACAAGCTGCTTCCTTGGAACAAACCGCAGCCGCCCTTGAAGAGATTACTTCAATTACCAAAAACAATACTCAAAATGCTTCAAAAATGGCAAGTTTGAGTAAAGATGTTAAAGAATCGGTTATTTTAGGCGAAAAACTCGCGCACAAAACCGCAACTTCTATGGATGAAATCAATGAAAAAGTCGAATCGATTAACGAAGCAATTAATGTCATTGACCAAATTGCGTTCCAAACCAATATTTTAAGCTTAAATGCAGCCGTTGAAGCAGCCACCGCAGGTGAAGCCGGAAAAGGGTTTGCCGTGGTTGCACAAGAGGTAAGAAACTTAGCCAATCGCAGTAGCGATGCCGCCAAAGAGATAAAAAACTTAGTTGAAAATGCCACCCAAAAAACCAACGAAGGTAAAAAGATTTCCGATGAAATGAGCCAAGGTTATGATAACCTCAATCAACTTATTTCACAAACCATTGATATTATTCAAAATGTCAGTGTGGCTTCGCAAGAACAACTCACAGGAATTGAGCAAATCAACCATGCCGTTTCGATGTTGGATAAAGTTACCCAAGAAAATGCCAATGAAGCCAATAATGTGGCAAATATTGCCAATGAAACACTTCAAATGGCACAATTGTTAGTTAAAGACGCCAAAAGTAAAAAAGTCAGTTAAAAGGTTTAAAAATGCAAAAAGAGACAGTATTAGACGAATTCGCTTTTTTAGTCAGCGAAACCGATGAAAAAGGAAATATTATATTTGCAAACGATGATTTTTGCAAAATGGCGGAGTACAGTGTCGATGAACTTATCGGTGCGGCACACAATATAGTACGGCACAAAGATATGCCTAAAATTGCGTTTAAAGGTTTATGGGATACCGTAAAAAAAGGCGAAGTTTGGACAGGTTATGTTAAAAATGCCACCAAATCGGGAGGATATTATTGGGTTTATGCCACTGTTTTCCCCACCATTACCTCTGAGGGAACCAAAGGTTATCTTTCGTGCCGAAGAAAAGCCAGCCAAGATGAGATTGATGAACACGATAAACTCTACAAAGAACTCATAGCGCAAGAACGATAACACATACGGGGATTTTTTCCTCGTATCCCTTTGCATTAAAATCTTACACACACGTATACTAAGAATATTTTAAACGTTATTGGTTACAATATTCATTCTATTTTCAAGGAGTATTTTATGAAATCTTTAAACTTACTGTTGTGTGCTTTATTCCTATCTTTATTGGCTGGTTGTGCGGCAAAAGAAGAAAGCCCTAAAACTTTGTATCAAAATGAAAAAGCGTTGTATCAAAAGTTTGGTGCCAGTAAAGCCGAAAGTGAATTGGACAAAGAAGTCGAAAAACTCAAATAGTGCTGTAAAGAACTCTCTTTATTGCACTCTTCTTTTTTCACTCCAACGGTATGCTTTGTCTTCTTTAATCCGAGTAAAATAGAGTGTGCCAGAGTTTCTCCAAGCATCCAATAAAATTCCCTCATCAAACGGTCTTCCCTTGGCGGTTATACTAATCGCATGATGTTCAAAAAAATATTCCCCTTTATTGGAAACCACTTCATAAATGCCCAAAGTAGGATACTCTTCTTTTTTAAGATAGGCTAAAATGTCTTTCGCCCAATGGTAACACAAGCCTCGTTCTCGTTGTTTTTGATTGACCAAATAGTTTTGAAAAGATGGTGGCGAAACCAAATCATACTCATTGGCTAAATGCATCGCATAATAGATGGTTTGGTGCGCTAAATTCTGTGCTTCCTGCGGATTAATTTCAACAGAAAGTGCTTGTATCATTTCAGAAAGTGTTTCAATATTTAAAACCGTCTCTTCATCAAATTTTTTTACCTGAAGAGTGTTATTCCTATCCAAAGCAACGTGTTCATATTTCACACTGCATCCAGTGAATATG
>JBAYZM010000050.1:0-11971 GCA_041672515.1 Arcobacteraceae bacterium | reverse complement strand
GAAGTGAGAAACACCGATGCCGAAGGTCGATTGGTTTTAGCCGATTGTTTGTGTTATGCCCAAGATGAAATCAAAGAGTTTGATTATATTTTTGACTATGCAACCTTAACAGGAGCAAGTGTAGTAGGCGTGGGAGAATATACCACATCAATCATGGGAAACAGCCAAATGCTAAAATGCCAAGCGGTACAAAGTGCATTAAATTCGGGTGAATATGCGACGAGTTTGCCATTTAATCGGTTTTTGCGAAAAACCATTAAATCTGAAATTGCCGATGTGTGTAATGTTGCCAACACCAGATACGGCGGGGCTATTACTGCAGGACTATTTTTAGACCATTTTGTGTACGAAGAAAATAAAGACAAATGGCTACACTTTGATATAGCAGGTCCTGCATATGTAGAAAAAGCATGGGGATACAACCCTCATGGTGCCAGTGGTGCAGGAGTGCGAATGAGTGTCGAGCTTATAAAAGATTTAATTCAACACTAATGTTATACGTAAACCCAAAAAAATAATTGGGTTTACATTTTACGCATCTATTTTATCTGCTTCTTGGGCATCTTTGAGTATAATCCGCGTAAAATTAACTCTTTAAAACAAGAAAAAGGAAAATTATGGGATTAGGTGTAGGAATTGTAGGACTTCCAAATGTGGGGAAATCTACCACGTTTAATGCGTTGACGAAAGCTCAAAATGCTGAGGCTCAAAACTATCCGTTTTGTACGATTGAACCCAATAAGGCAGTAGTTCCTGTACCAGACAAACGACTTGATGCATTGGCTAAAATTGTTATTCCTGATAAAATTCAACACTCAACAATTGATTTTGTGGACATTGCAGGTTTGGTTCGTGGGGCTTCAAAAGGTGAGGGGCTTGGAAATCAATTTTTATCAAACATTCGTGAAGTCGAGATGATTTTACACATGGTTCGATGTTTTGAAGATGGCAATATTACACACGTTGAAGGTGATGTAAATCCTTTACGAGACATTGAAATTATTGAAACAGAATTGATTTATGCCGATATTTCACAACTTGAAAAGAAAATTGACCGACTTAAAAAACAATCAAAAGCTTCTAAAGAAGCTGCTGCTGCTTTAGTGGTTGCCGAAGAGTTGTTTAAACACCTTGAAGAGTTACAACCGGTTAAAACATTTGAAAATATAGACAATGAAGTGTTTAAAGCACTCGATAAAGAGATGCGATTTTTATCCAATAAAGATGTTATTTATGGAGCCAATGTCGATGAAGGGTCTTTAGCAAGTGGTGGAAATAAATTTGTGGATATGGTTAAAGAACACGCCAATAGCGTCAATGCCGATGTGATTATGCTGTGTGCTAAAATTGAAGAAGAACTCGTAGGGCTTGAAGATGATGAAGCCAAAGAGTTTTTAACCGATTTAGGCGTAGAAGAGTCAGGGTTAGAGCAAATTATACGTAAAGCGTTTGACAAACTGGGACTTCAATCTTATTTTACGGCAGGAAAAGTTGAAGTACGTGCTTGGACGATACGAAAAAATACCAAAGCACCACAAGCCGCAGCGGTTATTCACAATGATTTTGAAAAAGGGTTTATCAAAGCAGAAGTCATTGCCTATGAAGATTTTGTGGCTTTAGGTGGTGAAGCCAAGTGCAAAGAGGCTGGAAAGTTACGACTTGAAGGCAAAGAGTATGTCGTTCAAGATGGCGATATCATGCATTTTAGATTTAATGTTTAAAAAATAATTTTTTAAATTACTCATTAAATTACAATTTTGTATAGATTTTATACAAAATTGTAGCCCCTCTTTTTTCAGATATTTGTATACTTTCATCATAAATTTTAAAGGCAAAAGATATGATGAACACTACAATAAACTTTAAAGGTGTCGAAATAGACACCAATCTTTCAAAGTTTATCAAACACATGGATTTGGTTGTCGAGTATGCTGATGAGTTGGTTTCACTGTCCAAAAGTTGGGACAACTTAGCCCTTTTAAGTCACTTTGGCAACAGCAGTACCAATATCAACGAAACTAAAAATAATTTTTCTGAATTAACCACAAAATTGTTAAACCATTTAAGCAATGAAGTCTTAGAAAAAACAGTTCGAGAGATGAAATTTAAAGCTCAAATTTCCATTGATATTCTCATACGAAATTTGTTTGAACGAACCGCTGATATTGGATTTTTATCCACCAATCAAGATATTCGTACGTTTTTAATGGACAATACCAATAAATATACCAGTGAATATCTTCCTAAAGTAGCAGCGATTAAAGAGAGTTTTTATGAGTACATTAAAAAATACAGTGTTTACTATAACATTGTTCTCATGGACACACACGGCAATATTTTAGTGCAATTGGATGAGGAGAATAAAATCGATAAATCCAAAGATGAGATTATTTCGTATGCGTTAAATTGCCATGAAGAGTACATTGAAACTTTCAAATACCATGACTTTTTACCCAATCGACCACAAAGTTTGGTCTATACTTTGCCTGTTCGACAAAACGATGATAAAAACAGCAAAGTTCTGGGGATTTTGTCGTTGTGTTTCCGATTTAAAGATGAGATGAAAAGCATTTTTGATAACCTAAAAAATGAGAACAACAAAGAGTGTTTAACCATTTTAGACAACAATGGCATCGTCATAGCAAGCAGTGATACCTATCATATTGCATTGGGAACGCAACTCAAATTCAATCTTAACAGCAAATATCAGCTGGTATCGCATGGTGGAAGAGATTATTTAGCCAAAACGTGCAAAACCAATGGCTATCAAGGCTATTTTGGGCAACAATGGCATGGGCATATAATGGTACCCATAGATTATGCGTTTATTCAAGATGAAGACAATTTAAACATCAATCAAGCCATTTTGTTGGCTATTTTACAAGAAGGGCAAGGATTCAACGAAGAACTTAAAAAAATCCCCCTTCAAGCCAATGCCATTCAAACCAATTTAAACCGGTTAGTATGGAATGGCAATATCAATAAAAATTGTGAAGACAACAGCAATAAAAACTTTTCACGAGCCTTGTTGCATGAAATCAGTTCAACGGGTGAAAAAACAAAAAAGATATTTGACTTATCCATTGCCAATTTGACCAAAACCATTATTTTAAACAATACTTCATATGTGGCTTCGTTGATGGTTGATATTATGGACAGAAACTTATATGAGCGTGCCAATGATTGCCGATGGTGGGCATTGACAAGTGAATTTAAAAAGATTTTAGAGACAAGCGAAATTAGCCAAAACCAAACCCAAGAGTTAGAAGCGGTTTTAACATATATCAATAATTTGTACACCGTGTACACCAACTTGTTTATTTACGACAAAGAGGGCTTTATTTTGGCGGTTTCCAATGCAACACAAAAGCATTTGGTGGGAAAACAACTTGATTCTGACATGGTAAAAAAATCGTATGAACTTAAAAATTCCAATGACTATTTTGTCAGTAATTTTGAAAAAACCAAGTTATACAACAATGATTTTACCTATATTTATCATGCTTCCATTTGTAACAATCAAAAACATCTGGGTGGAATAGGGGTTGTTTTTGATTCTAAAGTAGAATTCAAAGCCATGATTCAAGAGTCTATTCCCGATTTTGACAGTTCAACCTCCCGTGAAGTGTTTGGAGTTTTAGCCAATGGCAATAAAACGATTATTGCATCTTCACATCCCGATTTAGCCGTAGGCGATAATTTGGGGTTAAATGATAAGTTTTTTGAGTTAAAAAATGGAGAGTCATACAGTGAAATTATTGTCTATGACAATAAATATTATGCCGTGGGTGTAAAATGTTCGCAAGGATACAGAGAGTACAAAAACAGCGATAATTATGAAAATAATGTCTATGCCATTTTCTTTTCATATATCAGTTGTGGAAATTTAAAAATTGAAAAACAACGAGAAATCTTTACAGAAACACCTTTACATGAGCAACAAAATTCACAAGAAATTGCAACATTTTATATTGGAGGAAAATGGCTGGGTGTGCCTCTTGAAAATGTTTTAGAAGCAATCAGTGTTGATAAATTGATTAAGACACCGACTTTAGATAATGACCATCCTTTTAAAGGAACAATGACGTTTAAAGATAAAGCAGTCACAGTCATTGATATTCGTAATTTTATTGAAGAAAGTAATATTCCTGAATATAAAGAGATCGTTATTCTAAAAAATTTTGATGACAGAAGTGATAATTATTTGGGGATACTAGTGAACTCTTTGGGTGATATTCCAGAAGTTGCAAACAGTCGTATTAAAGTCATTGATAATCATATTTTAGGAAGCAGTAGTTTAATTACAAGTATTGTAATGCCGTTGGAAAATATCAAATACGATAAGCTTTTATCTATATTGGATATGAAAAAACTCAAAGATAATTTGGTTAAATAAGTATAACTCTTTAAATTATTAATCTTTAGTATGCTAGAATGCCTAACAAACGATGTGTGTAAAGATATTAGAGGAAAGTAAAATGAAAAGAGTACTCATAAACTTAATTTTGGCAGTTTCGTGTGGATTAAATATGTTTGCAGATGACATTGATGTAGGTTTATTGTTGTATAAACAAGGTCATTTTCAAGAAGCAAGTGAATATTTTGAAAAATCATGCGATGATGGAAATGTACAAGGGTGTTATAGTCTTGGAACGTTATACGACAATGGACAAGGTGTAAAACAAAACTTTTCAAAAGCTGAAAAATTTTATGTAAAAGCTTGTAAAGGTGGCAATGCAAGCGCATGTCATAATCTTGGGGTAATGTATGAAATAGGGCAAGAAGTTGATCAAGACTTTTTTGAAGCAAAAAATTTTTATACGAAAGCTTGCAACAAAGGAGAGATTCTTGGTTGTTATCATCTTGGAGTAATGTATCAAAAAGGACAAGGTGTTAGTCAAGATTATTTTAAAGCAAAAGAGTTATTCTCAAAAGCGTGTGACAGTGGTATGGTAAAAGCTTGTGCAAAACTTGGAGTTTTTTATGCAGAAGGTTTAGGGACACAACAAGATTATTATATAGCCAATAAACTTTTGACCAATGCTTGTGTCAGTAATGATGCTATGAGTTGTAATTATATTGGACTTTTATATGCAAAAGGTCAAGGGGTAAAAAAAGATAATGCTTTGGCTAAAAGGTTATTTGCAAAAGCTTGCGATGAGCATTTTGAATTGGGCTGTAAAAATTATTCGATTTTAAACAACCACTAACGTTTTACAAACCTTGAAGTAGAATTTGCCACAAATATTCTACTTCATCGTCTTCAAAATTTAGCAAACTGGCACGGGTAAATAACTCTTCAATTTGGACATATTCAAACTTTTTACTGTATGAACACGAAGCATGAGTCGGAAGAAAACTGCGCACTAAACTCACCGTATTTTCGATTTTTTCTTCACATAATAAACACTCAAATTGTGTGTGCAATCGTCCTTCATACTCCAAAAGTTTGATGTAGCTTTCTATGATGGCACGTTTGGGATTTTGTTTGATCATTTTATGGACGGTCATATCGAGCAGTTCAAAGTAAAAAGGCTCAACGTCGTTTACCTCTTTTAAATGGGGATAAAAAAGTTTAATATAGCGTTGCCAGCAGTAGAGTTTTTCACGGTCTAAAATCCAATTAAAGCCCAATTGTATGACCTCTTTGAGTCTTGGAATAGAACTTTTGAGATTGGATTCCAGCTCAAAATCTATTTTGTATCCAATGTTTATCGTGGAGTGTCTTGCTCCATAAAAACGGTAAGTGGTCAAAATAGCCTCTTGAGCTATCACCGTAACAATTAAATCGTCTTCTTTGACATTTTTAATGTCAATAATATAGCCTTGCATTTACTCTTTAAGACTCTTCATATCAATGATTTCATCAATAATTTCTTGAGCTTCTTCGTCATCAATTTCATTGTTATTTAAGTCATTGACCAAATCTTGAAACTCTTGTTGCATCTCTTGCATGTATAAAATCTCTTCTTTAACATCGGCATCCTCTTTTTTAGAAGCTACGAGTTCAAAAAGTTCGTCCAAATAATCTTCCAAATCGGGTAACACTTCATTGTGAATTAGGTTTAATAATTTTTCTTGTATGGTCATAGGATGTCCTTGATTTTTCAAGATTGTAGCAAATCTAAACTACTGATTTGCTTTTATTGAAATTTACAAAAATTATTGTAGAATTATTAACATTTTTATCACAAAGGATTGAAGTGAGAAGTTTTATTATCGTATTGCTATGCTTACAAACACTTTTTGCTTCGGTTCAAGAAATAGTTATTACTCATAATACCAATAATCCGCCGTTTAAATTTGTCAATGAACAAGGAAATCCCGATGGTATTTTAATCGACCTTTGGCGATTGTGGAGTCAAAAAACTGGGATTAAAGTGAAGTTTCTTCCTGCTACATTTGAAGATTCACTGGCGCATATTCAAAACGGCAATGCTGACGTTCACGCAGGACTTTTTCACACCCTTGAAAGGGAAAAAGAGTTTTTATTTTCAAAACCTTTAATGCCTTTAAAATACTACTATTTTTTTCATAATTCCATACAACCCACTTTTAATATGCAAGAATTAGAAAGTTATGTCATCGCTACACCAAAAGGCTTTACGACGACGTTTATTAAAGATAATTTCCCCAAATTAAGTGTCAAAGAGTTCAGTGATTTCCCCGATATTTATAAAGATTTTATTACGGGGAAAGTCAAAGTTATGGTCTCTCCCGTAGAAAATTTAAAGTATTTTTTATCCTACCATGGGCTTGATAATAATGCCTATTTTGATGCCAATCGACCGGTTTTTGTTAAAGAGTATTTGGGTGCGGTTAAAGTGGGTAATGAAGCATTGATAGAAGTGATTAATCAAGGATTATCAGACATTACGAAAGAAGAGATTAAAACCATTGAAAATGCGTGGTTTGATAAGTTTAATACCAAATTAAAAACAGAAGAGTTGATTTTAACCCAAGAAGAAAAGAAATGGCTGGAACAACATAAAACCATACGAGTTGGTGTTGATATTGCTTGGCAACCGTTTGATTATGTAGATGAAAAGGGTGAGCATTTGGGAATCTCATCGGATTATATTAAATACCTAGAAAAAAAACTGGGAATTAAGGTTGAAATTGTTGCAGGTACGTGGGAAGAGATGATTCAAAAGGCAAAAGATAAAACGGTCGATATGCTCTCAGGAGTTGTTAATACGCCTAAACGACAAGAGTTTTTACTTTTTACCAATGAATATTTGAATATCAAAACGGTTATTATTACGCACACGTCTAACAATACTATTTTTAATATGCAAAATTTAATTGGCAAAAAAGTGGCTGTAGCAAAAGGGAATTTTGTACAAGATTTACTTGAAACTCATTATCCAAATATTGAATTGGTTTTAACCAATTCCAATGAAGAAGCCCTTAAAGCTGTGGCATTGGGAGTAGCTGATGCTCATATTGAAAACATTGCTACAGCAACGTATATTATAGAAAAAAATATGCTGACCAATTTAAAAATAGCAGCCCAAATAGAAAACTACAACAATAAAATTTCTCTTGGCATAAGAAACGATTGGGAAATTTTTAGAGATATTGTCCAAAAAACACTCAATACCATGACCAAAAAGCAAAAAGATGCGATTTATCGTAAGTGGATTAAATTTGAAAAACCGATTATTGATTATGCTTTAGTGTGGAAGATTTCAGTGATATTTGTCATATTATTTCTTTTGACCTTACTTTGGATTCGAGGACAAAAAAGAATTATTTTGGAAAAAGAAGCTTACCAATATGAGCTTGAGAAGCTAAAAAATGAGTTAGAAATTGCATTGCAGAAAGCTCAAGATGCCACTAAAGCCAAAAGCGATTTTTTGTCCAATATGAGCCATGAAATACGAACACCCATGAATTCAATTTTAGGATTTACAGAAATTTTAAGCCATGAAATCAGCAATAATGTGCATAAAGATTATTTAGATTCCATTAAAACTGCCAGCAAAACCTTGCTTGGGATTATTAACGACATTTTAGATTTATCCAAAATTGAAGCGGGGAAATTAAAACTGAACTACACGGCAATTAATATGAATCATATTATAAAAGAGATGCAGGTTATTTTCAGTGATAAACTCAAAGAAAAAAATCTTCAACTACTTTTTGATTTGGATGCAAAGATTCCCGATTATGTTTTAATGGATGAGTTGCGATTTCGGCAAATCTTGCTCAACTTGCTTTCCAATGCGATTAAATTTACACAAAAAGGCACTATTACGGTTACGACTCAAGTGAAGTTTTTGGAGGAAACCTGTTCAACCTTTGATTTCACATTAAGTGTGATTGATACGGGAATTGGAATTGAAGAAAAAGATTTGACCAAAATATTTGATTATTTTGAACAAATCAACACCTCAAACCATTTGGAAAACTCAAAAGGAAGTGGTTTGGGTCTATCCATTTGCACCAAAATTGTTAATTTACTCGGAGGCAAAATCAGTGTTAAAAGCCAAATAGGTGTTGGTTCTTGTTTTGAAATAGAGTTGCGAAATATTCATGTCAGTTCTGCCAAAGAGGGGCAAAATATCGATTTTTCAAAAGCAAAAACTTATCATTTTGAGAAAGCCAAACTTTTAATTGTGGATGATATTGCCGATAACAGAAAACTTATTTCCGTCTTTTTTGCAAAAACCAATATAGAAATATTTGAAGCTTCTAACGGCTTAGAAGCCTTAGAATTTTTAGCCAATCATACAGTCGATATGGTTCTATTGGATATTAAAATGCCTATTTTAGATGGCTATGCAACGATTGAAAAGATGAAAAATGAATTGGGTTATACCATGCCAATCATTGCCTTAACGGCTTCTGTTATGGGAGAAGACAGTTATAAAATACAACAATACAAATTTGATGGGTATTTGAGAAAACCTGTCAGCCAAGAAGAACTCTTTTTTGAAATTGCAAAGTTCTTGCCGCACAGCAAAGTCGATACACAAGTGCAAGAAAATGTGATTGAAATTGAAGCTTCTTTACGTATGAAACAGAACAAAGAGACAGTAAGAAATCGCTTAGAAGTTTTTGAGAAACAATGCCATGATATCAAAGATAAAGGCGATTTTTCACTCATTGAAGCGTTTGCCAATGAATTAAAACTTTTTGCGAATGAATTTCATCATGAGTATCTTCACAATTATTGTACTATGTTACTTGAAAATATCGAAAGTTTTGAAATATCAAAAGTCAAAAAGCTGTTAAATGATTTTGAATTAATTGCAAAGCAGTTAAATAAGGAGTTAGACAATGTGTAAAAAATTTAATATTTTGGTTGTGGACGATGAAATTAAAAATATCCAATTGGGGATTAATATCCTTAAGAAAAATCCTTTTTACAATTTAATTTTTGCCACCAATGCCAACGAGACGTTTCAACGCATAAAAGATTACTCCTTTGATTTGATACTCTTAGATATTATCATGCAACCGCTTGATGGCTTTGAAGTATGCAAAGAGCTTAAATCCAACAATGCAACCAAAGATATACCGATTATTTTTTTAACAGCTAAAACCGATGAAGAGAGTATTTTAAAAGCGTTTAAATTGGGGGGAGTTGATTATATCACCAAGCCATTTAATGAAAACGAACTTGAAGCACGAGTTTATACCCATATTCAACTTAAAGCCTTAAAAGATAATTTGCAAGAAGAGAATGACAAAAAAGATAAGATTTTATTGCAACAATCAAAGATGAATGCTATAGGAGAGATGATTGATTATTTAGCGCATCAATGGCGACAACCTTTGTCGATTGTCAGTGCCAATGCCAGTGCCATACAAATTCAAATGCAACTTGATTCCATTGAAAGTGAAGCCATTGTAAACTATTCCAATGAGATTATTAAAACAACTAACACCCTTTCAAGTGTGGTCGATGATTTTAAAGAGTTTTTTCAACCCGATACCAGCACACAATTTTTTAATTTATCCTTTGTAATCCAAAAAACGCTTCGTATGTTAGAAGGAACATTTAAATTCCACGATATTAAAGTTATCTTTGAAGCAAAAGATATCTCATTTTACGGATACAAATGCGCCATTATGTACACCATGATTAACCTTTTAAGCAATGCCTTGTTTGCTTTAACAAAAGTTGATTCGACGAGTCGATATATTTTTATTGAATTAGAAGCGACAGAGACAAATATAAAAATCAGTGTAAAAGACAGCGCCAATGGTATTCCCCAAACAATAAGCAACAGAATATTTGAACAATATTTTAGTACAAAAAATTTGTACGAAGGAAGTGGATTGGGGCTTTATATGACCAAAGAAGTGGTTGAAAAAAAATTACTTGGAGCCATTGAGTTTCAAAACGAAACGTATGACTATCAAAATAAAAATTTAACCGGAGCAAAATTTATCTTGACCTTGCCAATTGATAAAAAATAAGCTACTGTTAAATGGTTTAATAATATTTCTTATGATATTATCACAAAAATTAAAACAAACAAGGGGTTTTTATGCCAGATTATAAAAATGTTTCTATCAACAAAAGTGCAAATATCTTTTTTGATGGTAAAGTAACGAGTAGAAGCATAGAGTTTGAAGATGGTTCAAGAAAAACATTGGGTATTATGTTGCCGGGTGAATATCAATTTAATACAGTTCATGCCGAAATTATGGAAATTAACTCAGGAGAATTAGAATACAAACTTCCTGCGGAAGATTGGAAAAAAATCACAGCACCGGGCATTTTTGACGTACCTGCTAATTCTAAATTTGAAATTAAAATCATTTCATTGGTTGATTATTGTTGTTCATTTATCAAATAAATTTTTAATGACCATAAAAAAGGCTAAGAGTTTTTACTCTTAGCCTTTTTTTATGCCATCAATTTATAACCCACTCCATATTCTGTAATTAAATACTTTGGATTTGAACCAGTATCACCTAATTTAAGGCGTAAATTCTTTATATGATAATCCAAAGAACGTTCACTTTGACTTACCGATGAAAGAGAATCAAGAAGTTTTTCTCTTGGAAGCGTACTATTTTTGTGTTGAATGAGATGGGAAAGTATCTCAAATTCGGTTTTGGTCAGTTTAAGTGGGGTGTCATTAAACAGTACACTGTTGTTGGTTATTTTGAACGTCGTAGCACCATTTTTATTTGAATCAAAAGCAGAACTGTTTTTAATATGCACCCAAATACGGGCTTCTAATTCTTCTGGGTCAATGGGTTTGACCATATAATCACACGCTCCTAATTTAAAAGCTTGAAGTTTGGATTGCTTGTCTGAATAGGCACTCAGTACAATAACGGGAATATTGATTTTATTGCTGTTTAAAAACTTTAAGACTTCATAGCCGTTAAAATCGGGCAAATTAAGATCCAAAAGTATGATAGAGTATTTTTCAAATTTAATATTTGAAATGGCATTGGTAACAGTAGTTGCAAAATCGACTTTTAAATCATACTCTTCCAAAAAGTTTTTGATTAAAAAGGCGGTTTGTTCATCGTCTTCGATTAATAATACTTGATATTTCATTATTATTTTATCCTATTCCTCACATTGCTCAGATTTTACTCTCATTTCCCTTAGATTTACATGGTATCATTACAGAATAATATTTTATTATAATGAGGTCAGTTTGAGACATATCTTTTTTGTTATTGCCATAGCAATAGGCAGTTATGCTACTACTTTAAAACCAGTATCTTTACAATTAAAATGGAAACATCAAGCACAATTTATGGGTTTTTATATGGCAAAAGAGATGGGATTTTATAAAGACGTTGGTTTAGATGTTGAGTTTAAAGAGTTTGAACCTGAAATGAATATTTTAGAGAAAATAGAGAAAAAAGAGGTTGATTTTGCCATTGATGACTCCTCTTTAATTTTTCATAAACTCAATGGAGCAAAAGTCAAAGCACTTTTTCCTATTTTACAAACATCACCTATTGCATTAATCGCACAACAAGAGTTGAA